>NZ_DATDBG010000232.1:0-4656 GCF_036524955.1 Streptomyces sp. | reverse complement strand
CGGCGACCGCTGCCGGAGCAAGCGACCGGGAACGGGGCACGGTCGCGGTCTCCGGGTGGGGGGCGCGTATGCCGGGGCCCTGGAAGGACTTCGGAGGGGAGACGCGAAGGGTGGGAGCCGCCGAAGCAGATGACGAGGAGGAAGGGGTCTCCGCGGTGCTGTCGGGTTGGGTGATGCGGCTGCCGGCCCCCTGGTCGGACTGACGTGCCGGAACGTCGAGAGTGAAGCTCGGGCCAAGCGTCCGTGGCGAGACGGACTCCAGGCCGGCGGCCTCGTAGTCAATCTCGTTGTCGTTGTCGTTGTGGCTCAGCGCCAATGGCAAGCCGACCAGGACCGCTCCTGCGACCGCAGCGGCAGCCAGCATCGGCCGTTGACTGGGCTTGGCGCTGCCGGGAGGCACAACGACCTCCGCCGTCCCGCCCCCTCCGGCGGACTCCGATGCGGCCGACCTTTGCCGACCGCGCCTCTCCAGCCGGTCGGGCTGCGGTCGTTCCCCCGAGTGGAGCGCTGCGGCACCCCGGGACCCGGTCGCCGCCGCGCCCTCAGGGGCCGTCTGCTGCGGCTCCTGGTCCCCGGGGGCGGTAGGGGCGAAGGCAGGGGCGAAAGGGAAGGCAGGCAGGGCGACAGCCCGCCGTATCCTCAACTGCTCGTTGACTTGCGGCGGCGCGCCACGCCTCGGCGTCGTGCGCTCAGCGGACATGTCCTACTCCTCTGCGGTGGGGTTTCTGAGCGGCATGGCGGAGCCGGTCGGCGTGATCAGCCACTGCCGCCTCCGTCCACGAGCCGCTCAACCAGCTGTCCGGTGAGCCGGGGCGACCACGATGCGACGGCGTCGGCCGCAGGGGCCCGGCCCACTGCCTGCAGCAGTGCTTCCAGGGCGGCCCTGTCCTGCGCGTCGGGCTCGCCCGAACGGGCAGCCGGGGCGCCGTCGGCCACCTCGCGCAACAGCACCGACACAGCTCCGGGCTGACCTTGCGTCCGGAGCACCCTGAAGCGGGTACCGGGACCGAAGACGATCTCCTCGCCGTTCCCCGCCGCGGGAGGCGAAGCGAACAGGCTGCCCACGCGCCGGCCGGTAGCCGACCAGATGAGGTACCGGTCGGCTGCAGACGGAGGCGCCCCATCCAGTGTGAACGTGGCGACCGGACCCGCCTCGCACAGTTCTCTCCCGGGTGACAGCGTCCTCGCCTCCGGCGGGAGGACTCCCGCGTCGCGCACGACGACCCCTCGGTGCGAGGGAAGCCGTCTCAGACCGGATGCCAAACAGGTCAAGTAGGAGAACGCGTCGCCCGACCCGGCCGCCAGTTGCCGCTCCAGCCACGTCCAGCTCAGGGGGCCGTCGTCACGTGCGACGAAACAGCGCACCGCGATCAGATCCGCGTGCACATCCTCGTCCGGGTCTTGCATGCGCAGACCCGGCATCATCGTCAGCGCACGGGTGACCGTGGCCTGGTGCTGCCACCACTGCTCACCGGCCAGTGCTCGGAGCGTCTGCCGATCGGAAGGGCTGCTCCGGTGCAGCGGGGTGACGCGAACCGGGAGGGCGGTCCGGCGTACTGGGGTGGTGGGTGCGGGCACGTGTTCCGGGGCGGCCCCCTGGGCCGGTGCGGGTGCGGGTGCGGGTGCGGGCGACGGCGGTGGTGGTGCAGCCGACACCGGTGGTACCGGTGCGGCAGCCGTGCTCTCCGCGGCACCGGGGACGGAGACGCTGACCGGACCTTCGACCGGCGCCGTGTGCGAGGCATCCCAGGAAGCCGGCACGGAACGGCTACCCGTACCCCGCACCGAACGGCTCGCGGTCAATGCCTCGGCGAAGCCCGGCGGCACCGGGGCCTTCGCCGCGGACGGGGCGGGGGCGGCCGGGCTGTCCAGTACCGGCGAGGGCGGAGCAGCCGCCCGCCGGATCCGTACACGCATCGGCGAGGCGTTCCAGGGAGCCGTGCCGGGAGCGTCCCCGTTAGGCGTGGCCGGATCCGCGGTACGCCCCTGCGCTGGCTCGGGAACCTCCGCTCCCGGGCCCTCCGATTCACGGCCGGCCAGCGCGTCCTCGCTGTATTCCAGGGAAAGTCCCCGTCGTCGGGTGAGGTTTCGCAGCATGCGCCTTCCCCGCGCACCACAGCTCCCGAGTACATGGAGGGTCGTCCGCCCCGACACGGACGGCTCCAGCCCCTCCACGAGCGTGTCGAGTACAGGCCACAGCCCGTCGTCCAGTCGCTGCCCCGGCACGCCGACATCGACCAGCATCGTCTCGGGAGTTACTGCCCACCCGGACGTCTCGGGCCGCACGGCGCCGCGGGGCCCCACCCACAGCCCCGCACGAGTGACCGAGACCTGCCATATGGCGTCCAGCAGCATCACTCCGTTCTCAGGGGTGACGGCCAGCCCGGCGACGGGTGGCCGCCACTGGACAAGACGCGGTGCCGGAGCACGCCGGCCTTGCGCCGGGACGCAGGCGACGACTTCCGCATAGGGCCGCCACGACGGTTCGCCGTCCGCTCCGAACAGCACCACGGCCGATTCGGTCCCGGTGCCGCCCGCTCTCTCCAGCAGGACGGGGACACCGCTCACGACTTCCACCTCGGTGCTGAGCAGATCGGCGGTCTCCTGGCAGGTAGTCAGCAGGTCACGCCCGTCTCCGGGAATGAGGCGGACGGCGGCACGGGCCCGTAGGGGCAGCAGTCCCAGCAACTCAGCCAGCGCCTGGGCGGGGACCGGGCGCGCAGCGGGAGCACCCACCACGACGGCGAGCCGATGCTCGTCCACGGGAACCGAGGCGCCGACGGCTCGTGCGGCATCGGACAGCGGTTCCGCTGGGCGGATCAACAGGCCCGCGGGCACGGGCTCAACCACGTGGCCCCCGATGGCGTCGGGTGTCACGTGTGCCGCCGCGTCCTCCCAACTCGGCACCGGATGCCTCAGCCCCAGGGGCCGGGGGCTGAGGCCGGGGGTGAATCGCCACCAGCCACCGAGGCCGCCGGGTTCAGGCGGAGCGAACATAGACCCGCCCGGAGCGACGACGACGGGACCGGCGGGCGCGATGACCTCCATCTGCCAGTCGTCGGCGATCCGCCTCGCCGGAGAGGGCCGGCCCAGCAGGTCGACTCCTCCGCCTACCCACATCAGCCGCACCTCGGTGACCCCGGACCCTCGGCATTCGTCCAGCACCCGCGCGAGTTGCTTCCACAGGCCCCTGGACTGTCCGACGCTCGCGGCGACCACCAGGGTCGCCTGGTTTCGCTCTCCTTTACTCAGAGCATCGGCCGTCGCTGCGAGCCGCTTCGACTCGCCGACGTCGGACGAGAACAGGTAGACGGGCCCGGACTCGGCCGAC
Organism: Streptomyces sp.; assembly: GCF_036524955.1. Lineage (GTDB taxonomy): Bacteria > Actinomycetota > Actinomycetes > Streptomycetales > Streptomycetaceae > Actinacidiphila. Next base: position 1,325 of record NZ_DATDBG010000232.1, on the reverse strand, counting down.
CCGCCCGTTTTGGCCCCCCGTCCGAGTCTGGCGGCGAACGTCCGCAAGGGACCGAGGCCGGTAGTCCATCGGCTCACAGGTTGTCGCCCGACACAGTGGTACGCCTGTCACCTTTCGGATTCTCTCCAGCCGCCCAGGTCATCCCCACACCGGCCCATCGCAGGCGATCTCCGCCAGGCTGCTTCGATCCGGCGAGCCCGTCAGGGGTCTCGCTCATGCGCTTCCCCTGCTGATCGCCGTACCCGCCGTCCCGTATGAGCTTCCCGGGGGAGAGGCAGCACCCGGCGTCTCCATCGCAGCAGAGTCACACGAAGGCCCGCAAGACGACCGGTCGCACACTGCCCTTTTGTACGGTGGCCCATGCACGAGATGACATGACGTCCGCCGCCCGCGATGAGCACAGTGGCGGCAGGCCGTTTCACAGCGACGAACCTCCTGCGTCATAAGGAGTGTCGACGGCGTCTTTCCCGCACCAGGCGCCTCGGCCATGTGCCACGGCGCGCGCTGCCCCCTGGCGGCGCCCATGGCGTGACCGAAAAGGCGGAGTGTGTGGCTCGCCGGGCAGACAGCCCACGGTTCGCTGCCATGTCCGTTCCTCTTCTCCCATGATCGGCCCGACGTGGCGTCCGTCCTGTACCCACCCCAGGCTCGTCGCGCGGGCCCGTGCGGTCCTTCCGCCGACCTCCGGGTTCCGAACCGAGAACCACTCCATGACACATGAGACCGACCAGGAGAGAGCGTGTCCATCCGGAATCGGATCACCGCGGGCGGTGTCGTCGCCCTCGTGGCCGTCGCCTTGGGGGGTGTGTCCTTGGCACTGGCTGACAACGCGATCAGTACCCAGGAACTCTCCGGCCAGATGACGTATTACAACGACAGCGGGTACGGCGCGTGCGGGACCGTCGTCAACGCGGCCACCCAGGACCTCGTCGCCGTATCCCACGAGTGGTGGACGTCCGCCAACCCCAACCAGGACCGGCTGTGCCAAGGCGTTTCCGTGCAGGTGACATACAGCGGCAAAACGATCACCGTGCCCGTCAAGGACATGTGTCCCTCCTGCGCCGCCGGCCACATCGACCTGAGCCAGACCGCATTCGAGAAACTCGCCCCCTTGGAAAGGGGCCTCGTCAAGGGAATCACCTGGAAGTTCGTCACCGACGACGGCAAGGGCATCGCTCTCCCGTCTTCTTCTTCTGGTGTGAGTGTGGTGCCGGAGGCGGGTGGGCCGGTCGGTTCGGGTTCGGGTTTCCCGGCCCGGTACGCGGCTCCGTATATCGAGACCTGGAGGTCGCCTTCGGTGCTGGAGCAGGCTCGTCAGGCGGGAC
>NZ_DATDBG010000231.1:0-11006 GCF_036524955.1 Streptomyces sp. | reverse complement strand
CAGCGTCGACGCGTTGCTGGCCCGGGTGGCGGACCGGTTCGGCCGGATCGACCGGGTGGTGCTCGCCGCGGGCGTGTCCGGCGACGCCGCCTACCGCGCCTCGTCCGGCCTGCCCGGGTGGCGGGACGAGGAGCACTTCCGGATCAAGGCGCACGGCGTCACCGCGCTGGCCCGCGCCGCGCGCCGCCACGACGTGCGCCGGGTCGTGCTGATGTCCTCGCTGGCGGGCGCGCTCGGCGCGCTGTCCCTCGGCGGCTACTCCGCCGCCGCGGCCGCCATGGACTGCGCGGCCGATCACTTCGACGGCGACCACGGCAACTGGCTCAGCGTCGGCTGGGACGCCTGGCACCACGACTCCACCGCGGTGAGCGTCCACGAGAGCCGCATGGTGCAGGACGGCCTCACCGCGGCCGAAGCCGATGCGGCGATGACCGATGTGCTGTTCTCGGCACTGACCGGACACCTCCTCGTGGTGAAGGGCGACCTGCCCGCCCGCTGGGACCGGTTCGTCCGTGGACCGCTGCGCAGAGCAGTCGCGGCGCGGGCCGCCGCGGCACCCGACTCGGAGGACGTGCCGAGCCTGGTGCTCGCCGCGTGGCGCGACTGCCTGGCCGACCAGACCATCGGCCCCGACGACGACCTGCTCGACCGCGGCGCCGACTCGCTCAACGCCATCGACGTGCTGACCGCGCTCGGCGAGCGGCTCGGCGTCGCCCTGCCCACCGACCTGCTGTTCGAGGCTCCCACGGCCCGGCGGCTCGCCGCGCGCATGGCCGAGATCACCGCGGCCGACCAGCGGGCGGCAGACCGGCTGGTCGTCCACACCGGACACGCGGGCGGATCGCCGGTCTGGTGCCTGCACCCGATCAGCGGCAGCGCCGAGGGCTTCGGCCCGCTGGCCGACCTGCTCGCCGAGCACCGGGTGGCCGCCGTAGCGGGCACGCCGCTGGCCGAGCTGCGCGCCGACGAGAGCATCCAGAGCCAGGCCGTCCGATACCACGACGCCCTGACCGCCGCGGTGGCCGGGGAGCCGCCCGCCGCGATCGTCGGCTGGTCCTACGGCGCCGTCCTCGCCTTCGAGGTGGCCCACCTGGTGGTCCGGGCCACCGGCCGCCGCCCGCCCGTAGTGCTCCTGGACATGCCCGCGCCGCCGGGGGCGGGCGAGCGCGGCATCGACGACGTCGACGACGCGGAGATCGTCCTGGCGATCCTGAGCCACCGCGTCCGGGAGAACGGGCAGCGACCCGACTCCGCGCTCGCCGGGCTGCCGCGCTCGGCCGACGCGCTTCCCCGGCTCGTCCGCCTGCTGCGCGACCGGGGCGTCGTCCCGCGCGGATTCACCGCGGACACAGCCGCCGACCTGGCCGCCGGATACCGGCGGCGGATGCGGGCAGTGGAACGTCACCGGCCCCGGCCCTACCCCGGGCCCGTCGTGCTGCTGCGGGCGAGCGAGGCGGAGTTCGGCGCCACCGGTCTGCTCGAGGGCGTCCTCACCGCGCCCGTCGACGACCCCGGCTGGGGCTGGGCGGCAGTCGCCGCGGGCGGGTTCACCACCCAGATACTCGACGGGCACCACGCGACGCTGCTGGCGCCGCCCGCGGTCGCGGCGGTCGCCGCGGCCGTCCGACGCGCGGTGAGCGCTTCCCAGGAGGCCTGAACATGACAACCGATCGACCCACCGCGTTGCGGGTGGCCTGGGCGCCCGCGGGGGACGTCACGGCCGCGACCGGCTGGTGGCCCGCCGGACCGCCCCTGCTGGCACCGCCCACCGCCGGCATCGAGCCTGTCGTGCGCTTCGGCGGCGGTGTCGCCACGGCCGTGGGAGACGGGACGGTGTCGATCACCTGGCGCGACCCGGTCTGGCCGCCCGCCCTGCGCGAGGAGCCGATCACCCTCGTCGTCGGCCGCGGCGAACTGCGCCTGCGCGTCCCGGCCCGCTGGCGCGCGCACGCCTACCTCGGCTGGCGTGAAGGGCGGCTGCTGGTCTCGTCCGACCTGCGGACCCTCGCCACGGCGATGGGCGGTGCCCGACCATCGCCGGAGGGCGTCGCCGCGTTCCTCGCGGGCGGTCGCGCGACCGCGGGACTGGCGCCGTCGCTTTGCGACAACGTCCGGGAGGTCCAGCCCGGCCACGAGGTCGTAGTCGACGCCGCGGGCCGGACGCGCTGCCACCGGACGTGGACGCCCGAGCGGGAGCCCGGATTCGCCCGACTGGCCCAGGACCGGCTGGTCCCGCGGCTGCGCGGCCACCTCGACGACCTCGCCGCCCGGATCCTCGACCGGCACGACCGGGTGGCATGCCTGTTCAGCGGCGGCCTCGACTCGACCCTGACGGCGGCCACGCTGCTGCGGCGGGCACCGGAGCGGGTGGTGCTCTTCAACGTCGGAAGCGGACTGGGGACCGTGGCGGAAGAGCACCTGCGCGACCGGTTCCTCCGCGCGGCGGGCGCGATCAGCCACCCCGTGGACCTGCCGCCCCAGGCGAGCCTGGTCCGCTCTTTGCGCGACACCAACGCCGTGGCCGCGCTGCCCACCGCGTCGCTGTTCGCGCACGTCTTCGAAGAGATCATCGCGGTGTCGCACGCACACGGGTGCACCGCGATCGTCACCGGAGACGGCGGCGACGAGGCGTTCGCCGAGCGCGAGGACCTGCTCGTCGACCTGCTCGCCCGCCCGTCGCGCGCGCTGGCGGCCGCGGTCGGCCACTTCGCGCTGCGCAACGGCGAACACGGTGCGCTGACGGCGCGGCGGGCGTGGTCCAAGCTCCGCGCGCTGCGCGCCGGGGCCAGCCCGGCGCCCGCGGGCGACCCCGCCGACGTCCTGTTCGGCCCCCGCCTGGCCGACCGCGTCGCCGCGGCGCGGCGCGACACCGCGGCCCGGGCGATCGGTCTCTGGCACGACGGTTGGACCTGGTCGGGCATCGGGTCCTACCGGCGCGCGGCCGAGGTGCCCGAGTGGGAGCCGCTGAGCTCGACCCTGCCTGGCTTCGCCGTCGCCAGCCCGCTGGCCGACCCCGCCGTGGTCGGCGACGCCCTCGACCTGGCGCGCGCGGCGATGGTCCCCGGCGTGCCCGGCGCCCAGCCCAAGTGGCTGCTGCGCCAGGCCGCCCTCGACTGGCTCGCGCCCGAAGTCGCCCTGCACCCGAAGATCGGCAGCTCGGACGGGCAGATCTCGGCCCGGCTACGCCAGCGGGAACTGCCCGGTCTGCTCGACCTGTTCACCTCCACCACCGCCCGCGCGCTCGATCTCGATCCCACCGCCGTCGAGTCGCCGACCGCCGTGCTGTGGACGGGCGACGGCTGGGTGCGGGCTGCGGCCCTGGTGGCCTGGTTCGACGAATCCGCGTCCGCGCCGCGACCGCCGCGCGCGATCACCGTTCGGGACGACCGGCTCGCGCCCGCGCCGCGGCCGCCCGCGGAACCGGCCGCTCCGGGAACCCGGCTGGGCCGCTCCCGAGTGGCCCTGCTCGTGGCGCTGAACCTCGCCGCCCAGCTGGTGCCCGCCCACCCGGTCGTAGAGCTGGGGGAACCGACCGGGCCCGCGCGGTCGTCCTCCGACAACGACCTGACCCGGGCGCTCGTGGACCTCGCCCGCCGGGCCTGCGCGGTGCCCTTGGTGAGCGGGTCGCCCGAGGTGATGGCACGCGCCCTGGCGTGGTGGCTGCGGCTGCGCGGCGGTCGGCCGAGCGTGCTGCGGGGGACAGCGCAGGGGCGCGCCAAGGCGCACTGCTGGATCGAAATCTCGGGGTCGATGGTGGACGTGTCCGGCATGGAGACCCCGCTGACACCCCGGGAAACGCGCCGGGCGGGGTCCTGACCGGAGACCAGGACCCCGCCTCAGGACCCCGCCCGGCGCGGCGATCAGCGTGCGTCGAGGACGGCGGCGAGGCGGCGGCGGGTCTCGGTCTCGCCGAGGGCGTTGGCCACCAGGTGCAGCGCGGGGCTGCGGGTCGAGCCGGTCAGCAGCACGCGGATCGCCTGCGACGCCTCGCGGATCGAGCCCGGGTAGGCGTCCGGGTCCCGCTTGTAGTCCTTGACGCTGGCCGCATAGCCGTTCTCCGCCGCCGTGGCGCGGATCTGGTCGAACCACGCGTCGGCGCCGGTCAGGTCCTGGTAGCGGTCGAGCAGGTCCGCGGTGAGCTTGCGCAGTGCCTCCGGAGCCAGGCCGCCGAACCGGCTGTCGGCGGGGTCGGCGACCGGCTCGAACAGCGCGGTGAAGAAGTAGCCGTAGATCGCCCGGAAGTCCGACCACTTCCGCAGGTCCTTGCGCGGGTTGTCGACGCCGACGCGCTCGATGTCCAGCGCGCGCACCGCCAGGTCCTGCTCGGCGCGCACCGCCTTGGCCAGCTCGGTGTCGTGCTGGTCCGCCCACGCCAGCACCTGCTCGAGGACGTCGGCGCCGGACAGCGTGGCCACGTAATCCGCGGCGATGTCCTCCAGCTTGACCAGGTCGACCAGGGCGCCGGACACGCCGCACTCGGCGAGCCGCAGGGGCGCCGCAAGCGCCTCGTCCAGCGGCATCTCCGCCAGCCTGCCGTTGATCAGCCCGCGCAGGTAATACAGGACGGCGGGCGCCGGGTAACCCGCGGTGATGTAGAACTCGACGGACGCCTCGGGGTCCTTGCGCTTGGACAGCTTGCGCTTGCTCGAACCGTCGATCTTCAAGAGCGGCGCGATGTGCGCGTACGGGATGCGCTCGAACCCGGCCGCGTCGAACAGCTGCAGGTGCACCGGCACCGACGAGATCCACTCGTCACCGCGCACGACGTTGGTCACCCGCATCAGGTGGTCGTCCACCAGATGCGCGAAGTGGTAGGTCGGCAACCGCAGCGGGCTGTCCGAGCTCTTGAGGATGACGATGTCGTTGCGGTTCGCGTCGGCCTCCAGCTCACCGCGGACCAGGTCGCTGAAGGTCACTCGGCCCGGCTCGCCGGGCGAGCGGAACCGGACGACGTAAGGCTGCCCGGCCACGAGCCGCTCTCGGACCTGCTCGGCGGTCGCGTCGCGCCAGAGCGCCCAGCGGCCGTAGTACCCGGTGGGCACCTTCTCCGCCCGCTGCTCCCCGGCCGCCGCGGCGAGCTCCTCCTTCGTGGCGAAGCACAGGTACGCCTTGCCCTCGCGGAGGAACTCGCGCACGTAGCTCAGGTAGATGTCCGCGCGTGCGGACTGGGTGTACGGGCCGTACGCGCCGGTCGCGTCGGTCTCCGGCGAGGACACCCCGAAGTAGCCGAAGGCGGCGTCGAACTGCGCGGTCGCGCCCTCGACGGTCCGCTGTTGGTCGGTGTCCTCGATGCGGATGAAGTAGGCGCCGTCGGAGTGCTGCGCGAGATCCTTGTCCAGCATCGCCACGTACACGCCGCCCAGATGGGCGAAGCCGGTCGGGCTCGGGCAGAACCGGGTCACCATCGCACCGTCGGGCAGCTCCCGCGGCGGGTAGCGCCGCTCCCAGTGCTCGGGCGCCTCCAGGTCGGCCGGAAACAGCGCGTCGATCTCACTGCGGTTGAGCATTGCGGGATTCCTCCACAGGCGCGGGACGGTCGGGGTCGCCGCAGGCGCCACCTCTCCGGTCGGATCTGGTGACGGCGCTACCCACGGCCCCCGGGCATGCTAGTACGGGCACCGGGGCCCCTGCGACGACGGCGGTCTACCCACCCCGCGTCGGCCGGCAGGCCCAACCGCCGTGGTCCTGTGTGGACCTCCCGGTGCCCGTCGAGGCAGGGCCGCCTCACCGTCGCCATGGACGATCTCCTCGCCCGCCACCGCGCCGGCCTGCCCGAGCTGCCGGCCGCCGCCTGGGTCGCCACCGGGTCCGCCCTCGCCGCCGTCGGCCACCCGAGATCGTTCAGCGCAAGCAGGACGGTGCGTGAAGATCCCCTCACTCCGTGACCGCGACAACCAGGAGGTGTGCCGACAGCTTCACCCCGATGGGCCACGCCACTCCCGGACACCACGCACCGACCAGTCGCGGAATCCTTGGACCAGGTCGCGCAGTGGATCGACGAGCGGCGCGTGCGCAAGGCCGGCGGCAGGGTCGTCGCCCTCCCGATGCGCCCACACCCCGGCTGCGATCGCGCAGAGCGCCACACCGCTTGTAGGGATCAACGCCCGGTCCAGCCACTACCACTGGCGCGACACCGCCTTGGCCCGGGCGGAGCGGCTTGAGAATCAGATCTGTCTCATGGCGCATACTCTCGGCCGCCGGGGCCGCCGAGGGCCGCGATGTCCCTCGGTGGCGGTCTCCCCCCTTCCGAGCTCCGCCGTCTCCCGTCACCGGCGAGCACCCATCCCTTTTCGCACGGTTGTCGCGTTGCCGTCCGGTGGGGCCTTGCACACCGGTGCACGGCTCTTGCTTCACAGTGCATGATCGCCGGTGAAGCGCAGGAGCATGTTGTCCAGACCGGTGATGCTCGTTCCTGAGCGAATGGATGCGCATTCGGAGGCCCGTCGGTCCAGGGTCAACCTGGCTCGATCGCTGATCGGCGTAACTCATGGTCCTGGGGAGCGCCGGGTTCCGCGCTTCCCGAGTACGGTGTCATGCCCAAGGAGTTCCATGCCTGATCGCGCAGACGAAGTACGCCCGGTACCGGGGGTCGTCGTACAGGCCGAGGATCTCCTTACTCGTGACGGCACGGCCGCCTTCCTGGCGGCGGACGAGCGTGTCAAGCTGTTGACGGTCGACGGACTGGCCGACGCCGACATACTGGTGATGCTCACCGCTACGGTGAGCGGCAAGACGCTCTCCGCGATGAGCCGTGCCAGTCGGCTCACCGATGGACGGATACGGATCGTGCTGGTCGCGGACCACATCTCGGACCAGCAGCTGGCGCTCGCGGTCAACCACGGTCTGGCGAGCTTCTTGGTGCGGCCGTTCACCAGCTTCAGTCAGATCCTTGCGGCGGCCGTCGAGGCGCACCATGGGCGATCCATCGTTCCTCCGGTGCTGATGAGCATGCTGCTGGACCGGATGCGCAGCATGCAGAAGAGTGAATGCCCCACCGGGCTGCTGCCGGTGGAGCTGACGCAGCGTGAGGTCGACGTGCTGAGGCTCCTGGCCGAGGGTATGGATACGGCGGAGATCGCCAACAAGCTCAGTTATTCGGAGCGCCTGATCAAAAGCGTCATACAGACCGTGGTCAAGCGGCTGGGGTTGCGCAATCGGACCCACGCCGTCGCCTACGCCATCCGCATGGGCATCCTGTGACCATGGGTGCCGAAATGGGTACGACTGACGGAGCTTCGCTTCGTCTCTTGGGTCGCGAAGGGCAGAGCGGTGCCGGCAGTCCGCCTTTCACGGCCCACCGTGCAGGCGAGGCATGGCTGATCTGCCCGGCCGGCCCCGTGGATCCGCGCGCCTTGACATTCACCGCGGGTCTTGCCCGGGACCCCGAGTGCACCGTCCTGGTGGTCGACCTGCCCGACGGGGCCAACGACGGGACGCTCCAGCAGATGGCGCAGGAAATTCCCCCGGGGAAGAACGGCCTGAGGCTGGTGTTCGGACGGCCTCCTCGGCTCGGGGCCGCGATCGTGGCCCGACGGCTCGCCGACCTGCTGGGCAGGACGGTGATCGCCGCGGCCGGGGTCCCACTGCCGACCCCCGGCGGAGGCCTGTTCATAGGTGCGGACGGCGGACCGGGATGGGTGCGCTGCGAACCCGGAACACCTGAGGCGTGGGACTCCAGGCGATTCCCGAAGCCGTCGTGGGAGTCTGCCCTCCCCGCCCGGCCCTGGTCTCTGGGCACGGTCATGGCGGAGCCCCTCCCCTTCGGCGTGTGGCTGCGTCCGGCGGAGCAAAGCGCACTCCGACACGACCACCACAGGCGTCTTTCCGGTCAACTGCGGGTTTCCTCCGAGCTGATGACCGTGGCGGTCGGCGCCCCCGAGGCGGCGGCATTGCCGATGGCGGACATCGCCCGTTTCTGGCGCGACGTGCCCCCGCACGTGCGGCCGGCAGTGCGATTCATGTGCTACGGGCCCACGCGCCTGAGCGGAGGAAGGCACTTCGGGGACGTGCTCGCCCAGGTGGTTGGCGAACCGGTGCGTCTGTACAACGGAATGCCGGAGGGACGCGACGACTCCGGTGACGTGCTGCTCGTGGGAGGAGACGGCTCTCCGGGCCGTCCCCTGCAGGCGCACGAATTCGCGCACATGCCGCCGACCGACACGGCCGAGCCTCTGCCGAGCCCGCTCGCGATGGTGCACCGGTGGCCGCTCGGCGACCTCCAAGAAATCCGTCCCGGGATCCACCTCCTCACGGACGACGTGGTCGTGGAGGTGGTGCGCAGCGGCCTTTGGGTACGCCTGCTGCAGGCCCCCTCGTACGCGGCCGAAGTGCGAGCCGCCGACCCGGATCCCGGTCACGAACGGATCCTGTGCGACGCCGATTCCAAAGAGGCGCTGCCCCGGCTGAGGCGGCTTGCCAAGGATCTGGTGTGGAGCCTGCCGTCCGAACTGCGCAGAGCGGTACGCACAGGTGTCTGCCGCCCCACCGCTCCGGCCGGCGATCGGGCACCTGACATGCCTGTCCGGCGGCCTGGCCGGTCTGCCTCCTCCCCTGCCCGCCCCAGCCCGCGCGGGCCTGGCGTCGCCGGCCGCCCCCCGGCCCCCAACGGCTCCCGCCCGGTGCCGAGCGGCGGGCAGACCGGCCAGGCACGGTTGTACACCACCCCGGACTCCGGGCATCAGGAACTCCTGTCCCTCGCGGCCGAGGTACTGCGCAGGCATCCCGAACTCACCGCGAACCGATCGGACCTGCACGCCGTTGCCGGTCTCGCAGCCGTGCTCCGCCATGTGACAGGAGTCGGGCCGAACGGGCCCGGGGAGGAAACGGCCACCAGCCGGCCGGAGCCGCCCGACAGCGAACTGCTCCGCGAGGGGCTGCGGATGCTTCCCGTGCACCGCGGGGCGACGGGTCTGCGGGCGACACTCGACGATGCGATGCGGCAGTGGTACGCCGCGCAACCGCTGCTGGTCGACGCCAACGTGTGCGAGGCATCGGTTCTGGGTCCCCGCGACGATCCGGGCAACACCGACTTCCTCATCTGGTCGGTGGACGGCCGCCGCACGGACCTTCTCGACCCGTTGCGTCCGGACAGGGTACTGTTCCTGCCCGGCTCCCGATTCCGGATACTCAGGACTGAGCCCGACACCCCGGGCGTCATCATGATGCGCGAGATCGGCCCGGAGATGACACCGATGGACCAGGGACTCGACCAAGCGGCCGTGCGTCGGCTCATTCAGGCGTGGCGGGACTGGCGTGGTGATGCGAGGTCCTGACGCGGTCGCGAACGCCCACGCCTTGCCACCCTGGTCTCGCCGACACCGCGAGACCTGGCGGGTTGTTCGAACAATCCCGCTGACCTAAGGGGCACACTGGCGTCTCCGCGCTGGCGGACGTCAGCCACCCTCAGAAGGATGACGCGCGGAGGCGGCTCGCCTGATGATCCGCCGGGTCGATCCCGGCACCTCAGGAGCGGCTTCCCCCATTGTCAGCCGGGTGAACCGCTCTCTCCACGCCGTACGTCGGCGACGCGCCCGCGTCGCCGGCCGAGGGCGCAGCCAGCTGGCGAACCCCGATGGAATTGGCCACCGGCTCCTGGAAGGCGTCCCCCATGTTGAATGCACTTCTCCACCGCCCACCACCCTGGCGCGACAAGGAGAAGCGGAAGCGAGTTGCCCTGGGCGCCCTGATCGCCATGCTTATGACGACGATCGCCGTAGTCCCAGCCATCGCCGGACAGAGCGGGGAAAACACGGCGTTCGCCCACCCGGGGGTTATGGTGGGCACATCGCAACTGGACTTCGCACGTGAGAAGGTCCATGCGGGAAGCCAGCCCTGGAAGGGCGCCTTCGACCAGATGATGGCAAGCCCCTACGCGTCCCTCTCCCGGACCCCCAGCCCCCGGCGGACCGTGGAGTGCGGTTCGCACTCCGTACCGAACAACGGATGCACCGACGAGCGGCAGGACGCGATCGCGGCGTACACCGACGCCCTGGCCTGGTACATGACCAGGGACGAGCGGTACGCCCAGAAGGCCATCCAGGTCATGGATGCCTGGTCGTCGACGATCGCCTCACACACCAACAGCAACGCGCCGTTGCAGACCGGCTGGGCCGGATCCGTATGGCCGCGCGCCGCGGAGATCATTCGCTCCACCTATACCGACTGGCCCCAGGCGGACCGCTTCGCCACGATGCTCCGCGACATCTACCTGCCCGAGGTGATCAACGGCTCCCAGAGCAACGGCAACTGGGAACTGAGCATGATGGAGGCCGCGGTCGGCATCTCCGTCTTCCTCGACGACCGCGCCAGTTACGACCAGGCGCTGGCCCGCTATCTGAAGCGGGTCGCCGCCTACGTCTATCTGGACTCCGACGGCGGCCTGCCCAAGACAACGTCGGGAGCCCCGAGCGACAGGTCGGCGGCAGTCAGGTTCTGGCAGGGGCAGTCCACGTTCACCTCCGGTCTGACGCAGGAGACCTGCCGCGACCTCACGCACACGGGCTACGGCATCTCCGCGATCTCCCACGTCGCCGAAACCGCCTGGATCCAGGGGCAGGACCTGTACTCCCAGGTCGGCGAGCGCCTACGGCAGGCACTCGAGTTCCAGTCCACGTACGAGCTCGGTGCTGCCGTGCCGTCCTCCCTCTGCGGCGGCAGCCTGCAGCAAGAACTGGGGCCCGTCACCGAGGTCGGATACAACGCCCTGCACACCAGGTTGGGCCAGAGCATGCCCGAAACCGCCAAGCTCACCCAACGCAACCGTCCCGCCGGGACCAACAACCTGTTCGTCGCATGGGAGACCCTCACCCACGCCGACAACCCAGCCGGCCCCGCAGAAACGCAGCAGCCCTCCCCCTCCCCCTCGCCTTCTTCTTCTGGTGTGAGTGTGGTGCCGGAGGCGGGTGGGCCGGTCGGTTCGGGTTCGGGTTTCCCGGCCCGGTACGCGGCTCCGTATATCGAGACCTGGAGGTCGCCTTCGGTGCTGGAGCAGGCTCGTCAGGCGGGAC
>NZ_DATDBG010000230.1:0-2603 GCF_036524955.1 Streptomyces sp. | reverse complement strand
GCCGCCCGCGGGTCTGTGACCCGTGCGGCGCGCGGCGGGGTTACGCCGCGGTCTTCTCGCGGGACTTGCGCCACCGGATACCGGCTTCGATGAAGCCGTCGATGTCGCCGTCGAGGACCGACTGGGGGTTGCCGACCTCGTGTTCGGTGCGGAGGTCCTTGACCATCTGGTACGGGTGCAGGACGTAGGAACGCATCTGGTTGCCCCAGGAGTTGCCGCCGTCGCTCTTGCCGAGGGAGTCCATCAGGGCCTGCTCCTCCTGACGGCGGCGTTCGAGCAGCTTGGCCTGGAGGACGTTCATGGCGCTGGCCTTGTTCTGGATCTGGGAGCGCTCGTTCTGGCAGGAGACCACGATGCCGGTGGGAAGGTGGGTGATCCGGACCGCGGAGTCCGTGGTGTTGACGCCCTGGCCACCGGGCCCGGACGCGCGGTAGACGTCCACCCGCAGCTCGGACTCGTCGATCTCCACGTGGTCGGACTGCTCCACGACCGGCAGGACCTCGACGCCGGCGAAGGAGGTCTGACGGCGGCCCTGGTTGTCGAAGGGCGAGATGCGCACCAGGCGGTGGGTGCCCTGTTCGACGGAGAGGGTGCCGTAGGCGTACGGCACCTTCACCACGAAGGTGGTGGACTTGATGCCGGCCTCTTCCGCGTACGAGGTCTCGTAGACCTCGGTGGAGTAGCCGTGGCGCTCGGCCCACCGCAGGTACATCCGCTGGAGCTGCTCGGCGAAGTCGGCGGCGTCCACGCCACCGGCCTCGGCCCTGATGTTGACCAGGGCCTCGCGGGCGTCGTACTCCCCGGACAGCAGGGTCCGCACTTCCATCTCGTCCAGCGCCTTGCGGACGGCGCCCAGCTCGGCCTCGGCCTCGGTCCGGGTGTCGGCGTCGTCCTCGGCCTCGGCCAGTTCGAAGAGAACGGCGAGGTCGTCGATCCGGCCGCGCAGGGCCTCGACCTTGCGCAGCTCGGCCTGCAGGTGGGAGAGGCGGCTGGTGATCTTCTGCGCGCTCTCCGGGTCGTCCCACAGCGACGGCGCCGCGGCCTGCTCTTCGAGCGCGGCGATATCGGCCCGCATCCGGTCCAGGTCGAGGACGGCCTCGATCGACCCCATGGTCGAGGAGAGGGATTTCAGTTCTTCGGATACATCGACGATCGCCACGTCACCAGCCTACCGGCTGGGCGAGCGGACCGAGCTCTGCGCGTTCGCGCCTCCCGCGCGGGGTGGGGGCCGCGGCGCGGCAGCGCGCGTACGCCGGCGGAAGGGGCGCGCCGGCCTGCGGAAAGGCTCCTCGCCGTCGCGGGTGGGGGGTGCGCGGGTGGTGGTTTTCCCGCCCGCGCACCCCGTGCGGCACGGATGTCGGGTGCGGGTTCACGTGTGGGACGGCGGCGCCGGCGGCAGGTACGGGGCGTGCGGCAGGCAGGCCGGGAGTGGTGGCGCCGCGGGTTCCGGTGAGGGGCGGGTACGGGAGACCCGCGGGGGCACGTGGGCGTCAGAGCGTGGTGGTCGCACGGGTGAGAGCGCCTTGCGGGGTGAGGGCGTAGAGGGAGAGCGAGCGGCCCGAGGCGGCCGCGCCGGGGGAACCGGCGAGAGGGGCGGGGAGCCGCCCGGAGGACCAGGTCCCGGCGGTGGAGGCGGCAGCGGCCTGCGCGCCGCCGGCGAAGACGTAGAGGTGACCGCCGGAGGCGATCGCGTCGGGGCGGGAGGTGGTGTCCAGGCCGGGGATGACCACGGAGGGCCGCCAGGCCGCAGAGGAGTACGGGAGCCGCAGCACCGCCCCGTCCGCCTTGCGCACGACGAAGGCGTCGAGGGTGCCGCGTCCGCGGGAGACCAGTGCGGGAGCCGAGGTGATGCGCCCGGCCGTGGGGACCAGCGCCCAGGCGTTCCAGCGGTCGCCCACCAGGGACGCGGTGATCAGGTCGCCGCCGACCCGCCCGACCAGGTCGATCCGCCCGGGTTCCGAGGAGGCCGCGGCCGGCGCGGCGTCGAAGCGGGTCCGCTCGTCCACCTGCGACCAGGCGTTCCAGGAGCCGCCGGCCAAGGTACGCCGGTAGAGCAGGCCGTCCGTACCGAGAGCGAACAGGTCGATCCGCCCTGCGCGCGCCGAGACCACCGCCGGGTCCCCCTGCGTGCTTATCCCGGTGAGCCTGTGCCACCCGCCGTAGCCGGAGCGGTCGCGGACGACGTACCAGACGTTCTTGTCCTCGCCGCGCGCGAAGACGTACGTGGCGCCGCCGAGCGCGAGGGCCCGCGGGCCGCCGGTGAGCCGTACGCCTGCGGCCGGTGCGGCGCGGAAGGCCGACCACCTCGGGAGCGCGACGGGCGCCCCGGTGCGGCCCTGCGGGGAGGGCGCCCCCGCGGTGGGCGCGGTCGGGGTGCCGTGGCCCTCGCCGCCCTGGCCGGGCGTGGGCGCCTGGTCGTCGCGCGAGGTGCCGCCGGAGTCCGAGCCGGAGGAGCCGGCCGTGGCGATGCCCCACCCGCCGAGCCCGGCGACCGCGAGGGCCGCCGCCGCGGCCGCGGCGAACCTGATACGGCGCTGCCGCATCGCGTCGGACACCGCGCGGTGCCGGGGGCTGGCCGGCCGGCCGGCCGCCGAGACCCGGCC
>NZ_DATDBG010000229.1:0-2074 GCF_036524955.1 Streptomyces sp. | reverse complement strand
CACCACGTCGCCGGGCCGGGCCCGGGCCGATGTCGTCTCCCTGCTCCACCGCGGGCGGCCCCTGCTGCTGCTGTTCGGGGCGCGGGCGGACCGGTACCGGCGGCAGGCCGCGCCCTGGGCCGGGTTGCTGCAGACCGTCCGCGACACCGCGCCGTCCGACGCGCCGTGGGAGGCGCTGCTGGTCCGTCCCGACGGATACATCGCCTGGGCGCCGGGCGGCGGCAGCCTCGCGGAGGCGCTGACGGCCTACTTCGGTCCTCCTGGCCCCCGAGGGTCGGCCGGGGGCGGCGGACGAACCGGACGACCGCCGACCGCACCCGTCCCGCCTCCCGGCCGTGAGCCGGCGGTCAGCTCCTCGGGGTGTCCGTGACGGCTTCCCGTTCGCCGCGCAGGGACCGGGCTTCGGCGAACACCTTCGCTCCCCGGGTCTCGGCCAGGTCGACGGAGGTCAGCACCGCGGACTGCACGACACTGGGCAGCACGTGGCGCAGCAGCTCGACCACACGGGTCATCAGGTCCCCGTAGTCGCTGATGGCCTGGGACATCGCCTGCACGCCGGCGAAGGAGCCGACCAGCACGCCGGCGGTCTCGGCGGGCGCCACGTGGGGAAGCGTCTCGCCCTGCTCCTGGGCCTTCTCGAGGAGGTGCGAGCAGGTGTCGGTCCAGCGCAGGAAGGGGCCGCTGCGGTCTATCCCGCTGGCGTGCTGGTCCATGGTCAGCCGCACGCCGGCGCGCACCATGCAGTCGGTCTGCAGACGGTAGGCGTGCAGCATGACCACGTCCACGAGCTGCTGCACCTTGCACGGGCGCTCCGGAACGACGAGTTGCTCGTCCTGCTCCCTCAGCACCCCCTCGGCCAGATCCTCCTTGGACTGGAAGTGGAAGTACAGAGCGCCTTTGGTCACCCTGGCGGCGGCGAGGATCTCGGCGATCGTCGCCGCCTGGAAGCCGCGCTCCTCGAAGACCTTGGCCGCCGCGGAAAGGATCGCGTTGCGCGTACGGATCGCCCGTTCCTGCAAACCTGGTCTCCCCCTTGTCTCTCCCTTGACGAACCGCCGGAAGGGGTCTAATAAAAAAACCGTCCAGTTTGTATCTTACAGCGCCCGAGGCTGGGGGTGCCCTTCCCCGAGCGGGAGAGAACGAGGGGTTCTGGACCACGCGCCGTGGCCGAATGCCGTCGTTCTCCGGGACAGCCGGACGGCCGGCGCGGGGAGGGGGCCGATGATCCTGCTCACCGGTGTCACCGGGTCCGTCGGGCGGGAGGTGCTGCGCCGGGTCCCGGCGGACCTGGAGGTGCGCGTCATGGCCAGGGACCCGTCGAGGGTGACGGGGGCGCCCCGCACGGTGCAGGTGGTCGCCGGGGACTACGCGGACGCGGCCTCGCTGGCCGGCGCGCTGCGGGGGGTGCGCACCGCGTTCCTGGTCACCAGCCGGGTCGGCGGCGGTGACGACGCGGCGTTCGTCCGGGTCGCGCGGCAGGCGGGGGTCCGCCACGTGGTCAAGCTCTCCTCCGCCGCCGTCGAGGACCCCGGCGCGCACGATCTGGTCACGCGGTGGCAGCGGGAGAACGAGCGGCTGCTGCGGGAGTCGGGGATGGAGTGGACCTTCCTGCGCCCGCGCGCGTTCATGTCCAACACCCTGTCCTGGGCGGCCGCCGTGCGCGCCGAGGGCGTGGTGCGCGGGTTGTACGGGTCCTCGCCGAACGCCTGCGTCGACCCGCGGGACATCGCGGAGGCGGCCGTCCGCGCCCTGACCGAGGCCGGGCATGCCGGCCGCAGCCACACCCTGACCGGCCCGGAGGCGATCAGCGCCGTGCGGCAGACGGCCGAGCTGGCCGACGTACTCGGTGTCCCGCTGCGGTACGAGGAGCTGACGCCGGAGCAGGCGCGGGCCGCGCTGCGTGCGCGTCACCCCGAACCGGTGGTCGAGGCCCTGCTGCGCAGCGCCGAGCGGCAGCGGGACGGTGCCAAGCGCCGGGTCACCGACACGGTCGAGCGGCTGACGGGGCGTCCCGCGGGCACCTTCAGGGCCTGGGCGCGGGATCACCGGGAGGCGTTCGCCGCCGCACGGGGCA
>NZ_DATDBG010000228.1:0-40923 GCF_036524955.1 Streptomyces sp. | reverse complement strand
GGCGCCTGCCGAGCCGGGCGACGCCGGGGGCGCGCAGCAGGGTGTTGACCGGGCCGGGCGCGGCGCCGGCGAGCCGGGCCCACAACGGCAGCCAGCCCAGCGTGTAGTGTGCGGCGGGCCGCAGCCGCCCTTCGTAGTGGTGGGAGAGGAACTCGGCCTTGTACGTGGCCATGTCGACGCCGGCCGGACAGTCGGACCTGCAGCCCTTGCAGGCCAGGCAGAGGTCGAGGGCGTCGCGGACCGCGGTGGAGCGCCAGCCGTCGGTGACCGGGGAGTC
The DNA here is from genome assembly GCF_036524955.1 of Streptomyces sp. Classification (GTDB taxonomy): domain Bacteria; phylum Actinomycetota; class Actinomycetes; order Streptomycetales; family Streptomycetaceae; genus Actinacidiphila. The sequence goes on along the minus strand of NZ_DATDBG010000228.1, from coordinate 40,646 downwards.
GGCGTGGCCGCCGATCATCTCGAACAGCAGCCGGGCCCGGCCGCGGGTGGAGTGCTCCTCCTCGCCGGTGGCCCGGTAGGAGGGGCACATCACGCCGCCGGTGTGGCCGCGGCAGTCGCCGATGCCGACGCAGCGCAGGACGGCCTGGTTGAAGGAGTGGTCGTCGCGGGGGTAGCCGAAGCGGGCGTCCCGGTCGTCGCGGGGCCGCCAGTCCGGGCCGAGGCGCAGCTTCTCGTCCACCCGGTACGGGGCGACGACCTTGCCGGGGTTCATCCGGTCGCCGGGATCGAAGAGGGCCTTGACCTCCTCGAACGCGCGCACCAGCCGCTCGCCGTACATCTTCGTCAGCAGCTCTCCCCTGGCCTGCCCGTCGCCGTGCTCGCCGGAGAGCGACCCGCCGTAGGAGACCACGAGGCCGGCGGCCTGCTGGAGGAACTCCCGGAAGGCGGCGACGCCTTCGGCGGTGCGCAGCCCGAACGGTATGCGGGTGTGCACGCAGCCCTGCCCGAAGTGCCCGTAGAGCGACGGGCGGTCGTAGCCGAACCGCTCGAACAGCTTCTTCAGGTCGCGCAGGTAGTCGCCGAGCCGTTCCGGCGGGACCGCGGAGTCCTCCCAGCCCTGCCAGGCCTCCCGGTTGTCGGGCGGGCGCGCGGTGACGCCGGGGCCGGCCTCGCGGGCTCGCAGCATCCGCTGCTCGCGGGCCGGGTCCTCGGAGAACGACACGGTGGGGTCGTCCGCGCCGCGCCCGACCGCCCGCAGCAGGTCGTGGACCTGCCCCTCCACCGACTCCTGGTCGTCGCCGGTGAACTGCAGCAGCAGCCAGCCTTCGCCCTCGGGGAACGCGGCGAGCGAGTCCAGGAAGGCACCCTCCTCGCGCATGAGCCGGGCCATGCGGTCGTCGAGGGCTTCGAGCTGGGTGGGCCGGCCGTGTGCGAGCAGGCGGGGCACGTCGTCGGCGGCGGCGCAGATGTCGGGGTAGCCGAGGACGAGGACCGCCTCGGCGGCGGGTACGGGGACGAGGTCGAGTTCGGCGTGCAGGACGGTGACCAGGGTGCCTTCGCTGCCGGTCAGCGCGCGGGCGAGGTTGAAGCCGTGCTCGGGCAGCAGGTCGTCCAGGTTGTAGCCGGAGACCCGGCGGGGTATGGCCGGGTAGCCGCGCCGGATGTCGGCGAGATAGCGGTCGGTTATGCCGCGCAGGCCCTGGTAGAGCTCGGCACGGCGGTCGGCGATGGCGGCGACGGCCTCGTACTCCTCCTGCGAGGTCGGGCCGACCCAGCAGCGGGCGCCGTCGTAGGTGAGGATCTCCAGGCGCCGCACGTTGTCCGCGGTCTTGCCGTACGCCTGGGTGGAGGCGCCGCAGGAGTTGTTGCCGATCATGCCGCCGATCGTGCACTGGCCGTGCGTGGCCGGTCTGGGGCCGAAGGCCAGTCCGCAGGCGGCGAGCCGGCGGTTGAGGTCGTCCAGCACGATGCCGGGTTCGACCACGCAGGTACGGGCGTCCAGGTCGACCGAGACCAGGCCGTCGCAGTATTTCGTCCAGTCGATGACGACCGCGGCGTTGGCGCACTGACCGGCCAGGCTGGTGCCGCCGCCGCGGGAGAGCAGGGGCGCGCCGAACTCCGCGCAGATGGCGACGGCGTCCGCGCCGGCCTGCACGGAGCGTGGTACGACGACGCCGACCGGTACCTGCCGGTAGTTGGAGGCGTCCGTGGCGTAGGCGCCGCGGCTGCCCGCGTCGAACCGCACCTCGCCGTCGACACCGCGCCGGAGAGCGTTCTCCAGACCGGGGGTGTCCACCCGGCGTCCGGGTTCCGTTTCGCTGGTCGTGGTCATACCCGCCTTCCCGGGGGCGTACCGCGGGCACGGGCCGCCCGTCGTGGCATCCGCCGCGCCGGGCGGCGACCGGTCGCGGGGCGGCGGCCGTGAGGGCTTGTCCTGCGGACCGGGCCCGTCTTGAGGACCGGGTCAGGGACCGTTCGACGGACCGGGGCCCGTCGTACGAAGCAGGTCCGGGGCCCGTCCCACGGACCAGGGCCCGTCGTACGGATCAGCTCCGGCGGCCGAGCGCCTCGCTCAGCTCGTCCTTGGTCATGTGGGAGCGGCCCTTGATGTTGCGCTGCCGGGCCTCGTTGTAGAGCTGTTCCCGGGTCGGGCCGCCGGCGCCGCGGCCCGAGCGCAGGCCGCCCCGCCTGGACGAGGACATGTCCTGGGTGGACGTGCGGCTGGCAGTGCGGGCCTCGCCGGACCGGGCGCGCTCCTTGTTCACGGTGCGTGCGGCGATCTCCTGCGCGCGTTCCTCGGACTCGCCGCGCTCCTGGACGCTCTCCTTGATGTGCTCGTACTGCCGCTCGCGCTTGTCGCTGGATCCTCGGGGCATGATGCTCACCTCTCCTGATGCTGCTCGGCACGGCGCCCGCCGGCTTGCCCGCTCCGTCGTCGCCCGTCGCCCGTCGCCTGCCCGGAATGCGGGAGGCGCACGCACCTTGTCCCAGTGTGGTCACCGACCGCTCAGCCCGCCCACCGTTCGTGACCCATCCGGGTGAAAGTCCAGGTGGCGAGCGGTCGCCCGGGTGGGCCGAGGACAGGCCGCGGGCCGAAACGCGGCGGTTACCCGGGCCGGTTAGGGTGATCTTCGGTCGAACGGCGGGGTCTCAGGAGTGCGTCCGGCGGGGTCGCCGGGCGGAAACGCGGAGGACGGGGTATGGGACGCGGGTGGCTGATCCGTGCCGGGCTGGCCTTCGGCGGGCTGGTCTCGGTACTCGTCGTGCTGGCGGTGACACTGCTGCCCACCCGCGGCTCCGCGACCGAGCCGGCCCGGGCCCGCCCTCTGATACGGGTGCTTCCGCTGGGCGACTCGATCACCTGGGGCCAGGGCAGCCCGACCGATTCCTCGTACCGCAGGCCGCTGTGGGCGATGGTGGCCGGCCAGTCGCGGTACGCCGTGCGGTTCGTCGGCTCGCAGCGCACCGGTGACCTGCCGGAGCCGGCGAACGAGGGCCACCGCGGCTACACGATCAACCGCATCCGGGCCGGACTCGACGACTGGATGGCGGCGGCGCGGCCGGACGTCGTGCTCCTGCACATCGGCATCAACGATCTCAGCCGGCGGATCGACCCGCCCCACGCGGCCGACCGGCTGGCCTCCCTGGTCGACCGCATCTACAGCGACCGGCCCGGCGTCTCGATCGTCATGATGGGCCTGATCCCCACGACTCCCGGTCTCGGGCCGCTGATCGCCGCGTACAACGAGCGGGCCCGGGCTCTGGAGAGCGTCGAGCGGCGCGCGGGCCGCAGCTTCCGATACGTGGCCGCGCCCGCCCTGACCGGCGCCGAGCGGGTGGACAGGCTGCACCCGAACGACGCCGGCTACCGCCGGATCGCCGAGGCGTTCTTCCCGGCGCTCAGCGGTGCGGTGGCCGAGCGGACGGCCGCCGCGGCGTCCTCGGCAGCGGCCACGATCACGGCCGCCCCCATCGGCTGACGTACCGTCAGCTCCTGCGGAGCTTCCTCCGCGCACCGCTCCACGCAGCGGGTGCACCACCGAAGGCGGGGCCGGGCGGTCGCCCGCGATCCGCGGAGAAGAGCAGATGCGGCGCGGTGCCGCCGAGGGCGGGCGGGTCCTGGCCGACGGCGGTCGGCGGCGGGACGAGGTTCGGCCGGCGGCAGGTCACCGAAGCCGACGGCCGCCGGGGCGGGATCGTCCGGCTCGGTAGCGTTCCCAGCGGCTCGGGGAGCCCGCTGGGGGATTCTGACGGCATGTCACAACGTCGCGCGGCCCTCCGTGGCACCTGCTCTTCTGCGCTGCTGACCAGTCGGTGCGGGACCGGTTCGGGCCCTTGACCCCGAGTCAGGCGCGCACGGCCGACGACGCGCTGTCGCTCGGTGGCGTTCACCGCTTCGAGCAGTCCCCGTGACCCGAGGCCGCCGTACGCCGTACGCCGTATACGCGCTGCCTCCGCGAGAAGGTGGTCCCCCCATGATCCCTGCCTTGCTCCGCTCCCGGACCGCGGGCGCGCTCGGCGCCCTGTTACTGGCCGCCCTCGGGACCGGCGGCCTCACCCCGGCTCCGGCCCGCGCCGCGACCGTCGACCTCACCCGGTACGCCGATGACCGAGTCGTACACCACCGGGCCGGGCGGGCTGCCGGGCAACGACGACCTGGGGGCGACCTCGGCGTGGTACGTGTGGGCGGCGCTGGGCATGTACCCGGCGACGCCGGGCGCGGACACGCTGGCGGTCCACGGGCCGCAGTTCCCCTCGGTGCTGATCCAGCGGCCCGGCGGCGACATCACCGTCAACTCCGCCGGCCGCGGCGGCTATGTGCAGGCGCTGACCGTCGACGGCGTCGCCACCAGCCACAGCTACCTGCGCTACCCGGACATCGGGGGCGGCGCGACGCTGAGCTACACCATGGGCGCCGCGCCCAGCGCCACGTGGGGAACGGGCGTCTCCGACGCACCGCCGTCGTTCCGGACCGGCGGCACTCCGGTACCGGAGCCCGAGCTCGGCACCGACCTCGCCGAGGGCAGGCCGGTGGCCGCCTCCGCCTCCTGCGCGGCGGCCGAGTCCGGTGACAGGGCCGTGGACGGTTCGCTGAGGAACAACAGCAAGTGGTGTTCGAAGGCGGCGGGCGCGGCCCTCCGGGTCGATCTCGGCTCACCGCAGACCGTCTCGTCGTTCGTGCTGGAGCACGCGGGGCTCGGCGGTGAGCGCACCGGCTGGAACACCGGCGCCTTCGAGATCCAGACCAGCACCGACGGTGCGCACTGGGCCACCGCGGCTTCCGTCACCGGTTCGCGCTCCAGCCGCACCTACAGCGCGGTCTCACCGCGCGCGGCCCGCTATGTACGGGTGGTGGTCTCCGCCCCGGTCAACACCGCGGACGCCGCCCCGACCACCCGGATCTACGAGCTGGAGGTCTACGGAGGCTAGTGCCGCGTCAGCCGCGTCAGCCGCGCCGCCAGGGTTTGCCCCGTCGATACGCCCGGCACGGTACCCCGCGGCGTTGCCGCATCGACCGGGCAGGCCGACGACGAGGCCGATCCTGCACCTTGCGACGCGCCGCGCCGGATGCCGCTCCTCGACGGGCACACCCTGACCGACGCGGCACCAGGCCCGCGGTGTGGAAGCCCCGCCTGTCCCGCCCTCCGGGCGGTCGGCGCTCCTTGTGAGACACGGCCGGCCCCGGTACGGAAGTCCGGAGGGAAACGGCCGTCCCCGTCGCACAGGGGGCGGCCGTTCCGCGGTCAGCGGACCTGCTGGCCCTTGCCGAGGGCGATCACTCCGGCGGCGGAGACGGTGTAGAGCTCGCGGTCGCGGCCGGGGTTGACGCCGATGGTGGCGCCGGGCGGCACGTCCACGTTCTTGTCGAGCACCGCGCCCCGCACGATGGCGCCGCGGCCGACCCGCACGTTGTGGTGCAGCACCGAGCCCTGGACGACGGCGCCGGCGTCCACGACCACGCCCGGCGACAGGACGGAGCTGGTGACGTGGCCGCGGATGACGCATCCCGGGCTGATCACCGACTCCCCCACGATGCCGCCGGCCGCGATCTTGGCGGGCGGCAACTGGCCGGCGTGGGTGTAGATCGGCCAGCGCAGGTTGGCGAGGTTGAAGGCGGGCTGGTCGGAGATCAGGTCCATGTGCGCGTCGTAGTACGCGTCCAGGGTGCCGACGTCCCGCCAGTAGCCGTGGTCGCCAGCTGTCTCCCCCGGCACGTGGTTGGTGTCGAAGTCGTAGACCTGGACGACGCCCTTCTCGGTGAGCATGGGCAGAATGCTGCCCCCCATGTCGTGCACGGACTGCGGGTCCTCGGCGTCCTCGTGCAGCGCTTCCAGCAGGGTCTTGGTGCTGAACAGGTAGTTGCCCATGGAGGCGAAGACGTGGCCGGGGTCGGCCGGCAGCCCGGGCGGGTCGGAGGGCTTCTCCAGGAAGCCCCGCACCTGGATGCCGTCGGCGGCGGGCGTGATCACCCCGAAGCCGGCTGCCTCGGACCTGGGCACCTTGATGCCGGCCACGGTGACGCCGGCGCCGTGCTCGATGTGCTGGGCGAGCATCTGCCGCGGGTCCATCCGGTAGACGTGGTCGGCGCCGAACACCGCGATGTAGTCCGGCTGCTCGTCGTGGACCAGGTTGAGTGACTGCAGGATCGCGTCGGCGCTGCCCAGGAACCAGCGCGGGCCGAGCCGCTGCTGCGCCGGTACCGGTGTCACGTAGTTGCCCAGCAGGCTGGACATCCGCCAGGTGGTGGTGACGTGGCGGTCCAGCGAGTGCGACTTGTACTGGGTCAGTACGCAGATCCGCAGGATGTCGCCGTTGACCAGGCTGGACAGCACGAAGTCCACCAGACGGTAGGTGCCGCCGAAGGTCACCGCCGGTTTCGCCCGGTCGGCGGTGAGCGGCATCAGCCGCTTTCCCGCGCCGCCGGCCAGCACTATGCCCAGCACCGAAGGTGCACCGCGCATCGAGGCTCCCCCCTTTGGGTCGTGTCCGCTTGTCTCGCACCCGCCGCCGGTCCTGCCCGGCCCGCGGGCCTGCCCCGCTGCCGGTCACCCGGCCGGGTTACCCGCCCTGCCCGGCCTTGAGCACCGACCCGTACAGCTCGGCCGTACGGCCCGCGACGGTGTCCCAGCCGAATTCCCGTACGGCCCTTTCCCGGCCGGCCTCGCCCATCCGCGCCGCCGTGTCCGGGTCGCCGATCAGCCGGTCGACGGCCCGCGCCAGTCCGTCCTCGAACTCCTCCTCGTGCTCCTCGGAGTAGGGCACCAGCAGCCCGGTGACACCGTCCTGGACGACCTCCGGGATGCCGCCGACCGCGGAGGCCACCACGGCGGTGCCGCACGCCATCGCCTCCAGATTGACGATGCCGAGCGGCTCGTAGACCGAGGGGCACACGAAGACCGAGGCGTGCGTGAGGAGCTGGACGACGGCGGGGCGCGGCAGCATCGCCGGAATCCAGTGCACCCCGTCGCGTACCGCGCTCAGCTCGTCGAACAGGACCCGGAACTCGCTGTCGAGGGCGGGGGTGTCGGGCGCGCCGGCGCACAGCACGAGCTGGGCGGCGGGGTCGATCCGGCGGGCGGCGCGCAGCAGGTGCGGTACGCCCTTCTGCCGGGTGATACGGCCCACGAACAGGACGTACGGGCGGTCGGGGTCGATGCCGATGCGGTTCAGCGTCTCGGTGCGCGGGTCGGGCCGGTAGGTGACGGTGTCGATGCCGTTGCGGATGACGTGGACGCGGCCGGGGTCGAGTGCGGGATAGCAGGACAGGATGTCGGCGCGCATGCCGTCGGAGACGGCGACCACCGCGTCCGCGGACTCCATCGCGGTGCGCTCGGCCCAACTCGACAGGGCGTACCCGCCGCCGAGCTGCTCGGCCTTCCAGGGGCGCAGCGGTTCCAGCGAGTGGGCGGTGAGCACGTGCGGTATCCCGTACAGCAGCTTGCCGAGGTGACCCGCCAGGTTGGCGTACCAGGTGTGGGAGTGGACCAGGTCGCGGCCCTGGAGGGCGGCGGCCATCGCGAGGTCCACGCCGAAGGTGCGCAGCGCGTCGTTGGCGCCGTCGAGGGTGGCCGGGGCGCGGTGCCGGCTCACTGTGGCGTCCGCGCCGTCGTCCTCGCCCCAGCAGTGCACCTGGACGTCGGCCAGGGCGCGCAGCTCGCGGGCGAGGAACTCGACATGGACGCCCGCCCCGCCGTACACGTCCGGCGGGTATTCCCGGGTGAGCAGAGCCACCTTCACTGGGGCCTCCCGCCCTCGACAGCCGCGTTCTCGATCCTTTCCCGCTCCATAGTGCCTCTACCCCGCCCGCGGCGCCCGATCTTCCGGGACCGTGGTCGGGCGGTCAGCGCGGGGTGAGGGCGACCACGGGGATGACCCGGGTGGTCTTCGCCTCGTACTCCGCGAACCGGGGGACGAGCTTGGCCTGCTCGGCGAACTTCTCGTCCCGCTCGGCGCCGGTCAGCGTCTCGGCCCGGACGGCGATCCGGTCGTCGCCGACCTCGATCTCCACGTCCGGGTGCACGAGCAGGTTGAAGTACCAGGCCGGGTGTCGGTCGGCGCCCGCGTAGGAGGCGAAGACCAGATACCGGTCGCCGTCCGGCAAGTACATCACCGGGTTGACCAGGGCGCGGCCGGTGCGGGCCCCCGTAGTGTGGAGCAGCAGGAGCCGAGCGCCCGCGAAGTTGCCGCCCACCTGCCCGTGGTTGGCGCGGAATTCGGCCACGATCCGCGCGTTGAAATCCTCGGCTTGGCTCATCGGCACTCCTGTCCTGCGAGATGTCTTATGGGGTGTCAGCCTATCGAAGCGACACCTGGGACAAGCATGGGATCACCCCACGCGACCGGAGCGTCGCGGTACGTCGGCTCCCGCCGCCCGGCGGTGGGCGGGCACAAGCACACGACCGGCTGTCCGGTGGCAATACGGCGGATCTGCCGTATCGGGACGGCCGGTGGATTGACGCTTTATGGACGGCTGCAAGGACCCGGACCCGGGCACACGTAGGAGAGACAGAACGTGATGACCAACCCGCAACCCACCGCACCCGTTCAGCTGCGCACCGGGGAGCGGCTGGCGTTGGCACTGGCGAGGGAGGAGATGATGCAGGAGTACCACCGGTGGGAGACCGACCCGGCGACGGTCGTCGGTTTCGGTGCCCGCTGGCCGGTGTCCTGGGACGTGTTCCAGGCGCGCTTCCGCAACAGTCACACCTCCCTGCACTACCAGCTCTTCGAGGTGATCACCGCCGACGGCGGGACTCCGGTCGGCACCACCTCACTCAATGTCGACCAATCGGTCAACAACGCCGAATTCACCCTCGTGATCGCTCCGGAGCACCGCGGCCGGGGCTACGCGACCGAAGCCACGGCACTCACCCTCGACTGGGCGTTCACCATCGCGTCGCTCAGCGCGGTGTGGCTGGAGGTACTCGCTCCGCACACCGCCGCGGTGCACGCCTACATCAAGGCCGGCTTCAAGGCCGCCGGGCGGCTGCGCGGCGCCGCCCTGTGGCACGGCCGGCGTGTCGACAAGCTCCTTCTGGACTGCGTCCTCGACGACCTGGCAGAGAAGAGGTGACCCACAATGTCCTGTCCCGATGTGAACTGCCGCAAGGGTGGTTGCACCACCGACCCCGGCCGCGGCCGGCCCGCCAGTGACAGCGGCCCCCGGAAGGCGTGATGCACCGGCGTGACCCACCCGTTCGAACCGTTCGGGTGGCTCACGCGCACCGGCCGGGCACCCGGCGCCGTGTCACGCGGCGCGGCAGTCGTACCGCGTTCGCACCGCCCGGGCACCTCTTCCGTGCCGCGTCTCACGGCCGGGGTGTCGAGGGGACACCTCCCACAGCCGCTCCGCCGCCTCCTGGCCGAGGCGTACGGCGCGACGCCGTCAGGGGTGCCCGGCCGGTGCTCCACCGCCTCCCGGCAGTCCTCGAAGTGGCGTCCGCAGACGCCGTCGAGCAGCGGCGAGGTGGCGACCGGTACGGAGGTGGCGGCGCCCTGTTCCACGCTCTTCCGGCCGAGGCCGCCGGTGCTGCCGATCTGCACCCGCATCCGTTCCCTTTCCCCGGCGGCGTGCTCGCCGCCCTCGGCGGAGTCCCGTTGGCCGCCGGGGAGCCCGAACAGTGCGACCAGGCCGGACGCCTGGTCGATGTGCTCCTGGACGGAGTGCGCCACAGCGCGCCGAAGCCCGTAGGACCACCGCGTCCCCGGCCCAACGCGGCTGCGACCGGGGTGGGCTGATGCCGGGTGGAAAAAGCTGCGCGAATCTGCGTGAGATCGGGAATACGACGGCGAAGAGCGGGCAGGCGGGTCGCGAACAGTCGTATAGGGGTGCGAGGCGATGACGTGACCGTACGGGTTCAGCAGTCGGGAAGCACGAACGAGACGGCGACGAGCGAGCGGTGGAACGGATCGGTGGACGACGCCATCGGCGGACTGCCCTTGATCGACGACGCGACGAGCGTGGCACCGCGGGACGCACGTGTGTTGTCGAAGCTGTTCTTCGACCGCCTTCAGGAGCTGGAGGAGGGGACGCATGCCTTCAGTTACGCCCGTAACACACTGATCGAAATGAACCTGGCCCTCGTGCATTTCGCGGCCGGGCGGTACCGGAACCGGCCGGCCACCGACCACGAGGAGATCATCCAGGTCGGCACGATCGGGCTGATCAAGGCGATCGACCGGTTCGACCTGTCGCGGGAGACGGAGTTCACCACCTTCGCCATCCCTTACATCGTCGGGGAGATGAAGCGGTTCTTCCGCGACACCTCGTGGGCGGTGCACGTACCGCGCCGGCTCCAGGAACTGCGGGTGGAGTTGAGCAAGGCCAAGGAGGAGCTCTCGCCGGTGCTCGACCGGGACCCCACCGTCCCGGAACTGGCGGAGCACCTGAAGCTGACCGAGGAAGAGGTCGTCGAGGGCCTGGTCGCCGCCAACGGCTACACCGCGGGCTCGCTCGACACCCCGTACAACGACGCGGACAGCGGTACGGAGGGCGAGGGGCGCACTCTCGCCGACACCTTCGGGGCGTGCGATCCGGCTCTGGAACTCGTGGAGGACTTCCACAGTCTCGCGCCGCTGATCGAGAAACTGCCCGAACGGGACCGGACGCTGCTGCGGATGCGGTTCGGCGAGGAGATGACGCAGGCTCAGATCGGCGAGGCGATGGGCTGCTCGCAGATGCATGTCTCCCGGCTGCTGAGCAGAACGATCAGCAGACTCCGCGCGGGGCTCCTGGCACAGGAGTGAGCGGGGTGCGACGGCGACGGGCGGCTGATCCGGGGGGTCAGCCGCCCGGCGCCGGCGTGGGGCCCGCCGCGGGGGAGAGGGGCGTGGCGATGTCCTCCGGCGAGCGGCGCCGCCGGCGCGACCAGGGCAGCCGGTGGAGCCGTGCGGGCACGTCGGTAGTGACGACGTCGCCGCCGGCCGGGTCCGGTGCGGGGCCGGCCAGGGAAGATCACCTCCTGTCCGGTGGGTCTCACACCGGCCGCGGACTGCTGCGCGGTACGCCGCCGGGTACGCCGCCCGGGGAGCGTCGGCCGCCGGTCACGCCGCACACGTGGCGGGCGCGGTACGCGACCCCGCGCCCGGGATGCGGAACAGGCCGCCAGGGGGCATGCTGGCAGCCTCACCAGGGTGTGTTTTCCGCAACATGAGATGACTGGAGTCTCAGTGGGCAGGGACAGGGGGAAGCAGCTCCCGGGCTGCTGTCCCGGCCCGTAACGACGACGAGGTGTGAGGTTCCGCCGTGCGCCAGCCGACCGCTCCCACCGCAGAGACGGCCGAGACCCCCGAGCCGCGACCGTGTGCCCCGGGTTCCGCGGGGTCGCCGGGTTCCGCGTTTTCCGCGGATTCCCCCGACACGCGGCCTGGCTCCGCGGGCCCCCGGCCGTCCCCCCCGGGGGCGGGGCCGCATTCCGCCGGGCCGCCCCGGCCGTCCGGCGGGCGCTCCCGCCGGGCCCGCCGCATCCGTTGCTCCGCCGGCCTCGTCCTCGGCCTGCTGATCACCGTCGCGGCGTGCGGAAACGACAACAAGGAGCCGCCCGCGACCTCCGCCCCCGCGCTGTCGTCCACTGGTTCCTCGCCCACCGCGAGCACCGACGGCAGCACGCCCGGCACCACGAAACCGCCGACGTCCGGTACCAGCACCCGCAAGCCGGCCCCGCCCGCGGCGACGACCACGAAGCCCGCGGCGACGAATTCTGCGACGAGTTGCGTCAACCGGACGATCGACGCGATGTCCCAGGCCCAGCGCGTGGGGCAGCTCTTCATGTCCGCGGTCAGCACCTCGGGTCCGACCGCCGCCGAGAGCGCGGCGATCACGCAGGGCAAGGTGGGCTCGGTCATCCTGATGGGTCACTCGTCCAGCGGTACGAGCGCGGTGAAGTCGGTCACCGACCGGGCCCGCGCGCTCGCCTCGCCGGTGCCCGGCTCCACGGTGCGGATGCTGGTCGCCACCGACCAGGAGGGCGGCCGGATCCAGGTACTGAAGGGGCCCGGCTTCAGCACCATGCCGAGCGCGGTGACGCAGGGTCAGTGGTCTCCGTCCACGCTGCGGAACAGTGCGGCGGACTGGGGACGCGAGCTCAAGGCGGCCGGCGTCACGATGGACCTCGCACCGGTCGCCGACACCGTGCCACCCGACCTGGTGACCGTCAACGAGCCCATCGGCAAGCTGGACCGCGCGTACGGCACCGACCCCACGACGGTGGCCTCGCACAGCACCGCGTTCCTGCTCGGCATGCAGGACGCGGGCGTGATCACCTCCGTCAAGCACTTCCCGGGCCTCGGCCGGGTGCGGGGCAACACCGACCTCACCGCGGGCGTCACCGACACCGTGACCACCCGCGACGACCCGTTCCTCCTGCCCTTCCGGGCCGGCATCCAGGCGGGCGCGCCCTTCGTCATGGTCTCCTCCGCCACCTACAGCCGGATCGACCCGGCCCACCAGGCGGTCTTCTCCTCCGTCGTGCTGCGCGACATGCTGCGCGGCTCGCTCGGCTTCAAGGGCGTGATCATCTCCGACGACCTCGGCAACGCCGCCGCCGTCAGCGACCGCACCCCCGCCCAACGCGCTCTCGACTTCTTCGCCGCCGGCGGCAACCTGCTCCTCACCGTCCAGCCCAAGAACATCGCCCCGATGACGACGGCGGTCCTGAACCGCCTCCCGCAGGACGCCGCCCTCCGCACGTCCGTGGACGACAGCCTCCGCCGCGTGCTCACCGCCAAGCACGACGCGGGCCTCCTGACCTGCGGCTGACGGGCGTCCCACGGCTCTGCCCGTACGGTGCCGCGGCCGCCGCAACGGGAGCGCCGATCTCGGGCACCGACACGGTGCCCTCCACGGTGACGAGGTACCCGTAAGGCACCCGTCCTGGCAGGTCCTCCAGGCAAGGGGCCGCCGTCCCGCACGGGGCGGCGGCCCACAGGCGTAACGGCTCAGGCCGCCGGCTTGCGCGCCTCGATGAGGCAGCGGGTGGAGTGGGCGACGAACGGTCCCTCGGTCTCGATGAGTCCGTGCAGGTCGAGGAGCCGGTCGCGGTACTCCCCGACGGCGAAGCCGGGCACCATCCAGATCACCTTGCGCAGGAAGTAGACGACCGCGCCGATGTCGTGGAACTCCATCCGCAGCGACTCCAGGCGCAGGTCGAGCACGTCGAGTCCGGCGCGCTCCGCGCCCGCGCGGGCGCGGTCCGGGTGGCGGGCGTTTTTCACCTCCTCCGGCTGGGCGCCGAGGAAGAACTCGACCAGCTCGAAGGCGCTGGCCGGGCCCACGTGCTGGGCGAAGTAGGTGCCTCCTGGCCGCAGGACCCGGGCGATCTCCCCCCACCACACCGTCACCGGGTGCCGGCTGGTCACCAGGTCGAAGGCTGCGTCCGCGAACGGCAGCGGCGGCTCGTCGGCGTCGGCGACGACCACCGCGCCGCGCGGGTGCAGCAGCGCGGTCGCCTTCGCGATGTTCGGCGGCCACGACTCGGTGGCCGCCATCAGCGGCGGCAGCGTCGGCACGCCCGCCAGCACCTCACCGCCGCCGGTCTGGATGTCCAGCGCCGCGCGGGCGCGGGCCAGCCGCTCGCCCATCGCCCGCTGGTACCCCCACGACGGGCGCTGCTCGGTGGCGCGCCCCTCCAGCCAGGAGAAGTCCCAGCCGTCCACCGACACGGAGTCGGCCTCGGCCACGAGCTCGTCGAAAGTGCGGTCCATGACCGGATGATGTCCCGGGCCGTGCAGCGGCGCCACCTGGTTTCCCCCGCCGTCGGCCGCGCGGGCGGCCGACCCTGCGGGCGGCCGGCCGGTCAGCTCTCTTCGATGTCCACCCCGCGCCAGAAGGCGACGTGGTCCTTGATGTGCGCGGCTTCCGGCTTGGGGTCGGAGTAGTACCACGCGGCGTCGGGGTTGGCCTCGCCGCCGACGCTCAGCGTGTAGTAGCCGGCATTGCCCTTCCACGGGCAGACGGTCGTGGTGGCGGAGTCCGTCAGGAACTCCGCGCGGACCGCACTCGGCGGAAAGTAGTGGTTGCCCTCGACGACCTGCGTCTGGTCGCTCTGCGCGATGACTTCGCCGTTCCAGCGAGCGGTAATCATGGATCCAGTGTGCCGCAGCCGGACACGGAAGGGGGCCGGACGCACAAGCTGACGGGCAGGCCCGTTCGCAACCGGCTACGGCCGCACCGGACTTGGCGTGACATAGCAGCGGATGACGGTGCCGCCGGGGCCGATGTGAGTGCGGACCAGGTCGGCGAGGTGATTGACCATCAGCAGACCCCGGCCGCCGGGGTGCCCGGGGGACGGGGGGCGCCGCCCGGCCAGCGGATCACTCAGCCGGCCGCCGTCACGTACCTCGCACACCACCTGCTCGTCCTCGGCCCACACCCGGATCTCCCCCGAACCACCGCCGTGCAGCACGCTGTTGGTGGTCAGCTCGGCCACCGCCAGCGCCAGATCGTCCAGCCGCACCCCGGTCATGCCCAGTCCGCCGGCCACCTGGACCGCGAACTGCCGGGCGTCGCGGAGCCGTTCCTCGTCGAAGGCGAAGACGGCGGCGTAACGGGGCTCGGCGAGCGGGGTGTTGTACGAGGCCACGGCGTCCTCCGGCGCGTACCACGCGCTCTTGTGCTCCCGGCCGTCCTCGATGACGACGGGGTGGGTGGCGAGGGCGTCGGCGAGCACGTCCGGTGCCAGACCGGTCGCGTCGTACGGGCACAGGATCGTCGCGGCACGGCCGTGGAAGGCCGCGTTGATCAGGGCCTCGTGCTGGACGCAGGCGGGGTACTCCAGCGGGGTGCGGCCGGGCCAGACGGGCTCGCCGATGATCCGTACCCGGCCGACGGGCTGCGTGTCGCAGAAGGCGCGCAGCACTCCGGGGATGATCCGGCCGGGGTTGCGGCCGGCCCGGGTCATGTCGGTGAAGTGCACGGCGTCGGCGCGCGGGCCGAGGGCGGCGCGCAGCATCTCCAGCCGGTGCGGGGGCACGGCCACGGCGACGGGCTCGCCCGCGTCCAGGCCGCCGAGCACGAACGGGAGGGTGCAGTGGAGGTATTCGGCTTCGTCGCGGTAGAACAGCGCCGGGTGGTGGAAGTCGGCGTGGTCGTGACCCGTGGCGGCGGGCGTCCGCGGCACGGCCTCGCGCCACCCGTCCGCGCTGTCCACCTTTCCCCGCCCCCTTTCGGACACGTGTACTAAGTGAGTATGCGCTTGGTCCTGGTGACCTTGGAAGTGGGGGCGGATTCCCTCGCCGCCCTCCTCTCATACGCGGTCGATCGCTTCGAAGGCGGCGGCCAGCGTTTCGCTCTCCTCTCGCGGCACCGCGCGTTCGAGGGCGGGTACGAGGTCGCGCCGCTCGTGGAACAGGTACTGGTACATCTGCGCCAACGCGCCGTCGACGGTGAGGGTGTGCGTGTCCACCGGGTGCCTGCCCATCAGGGCCCGGTCGAGGATGCCCTGGAGCAGCGTGCCCTCCTGCCGGTCGCGCTCGACGACCTCGCGGGCGACGCCGTGCCGGTCCAGCACCTTCCGCACGGTGGCCTCCTTGGCCGCGTTGTGCCGGGCGAAGGTGTCGGCCAGCAGGCGCAGGTCGGCCGGCTCGGTGCTGCCGCGCATCCGTACGTCCTCCACCATGGCGAGCAGCAGACCGCCGGAGGTGACCAGGCTGGCGGCCAGGCCCTCCGGGGGGTGCGGGCGGCTCCGGTCTCTCTCCCGTTCGCGGGACAGGGCTCTGCGTCGGCTTTCGGCCCGTGTGGCGCCGAGCGCGGCGGACCGCCGCTCCCGGTGACGGAACGCGCGCAGCCGGCCGATCCGCTCGCGCGGCGCGAGGGCCGGCCCGGCGACGGCTGCCTCGGGGACCGCGGCTTCGGGGACCTGCCCCTCGGCGACGGCCGGTTCCGGCGCCGCGGCAGCCGTGTCCCGGAACGGGTCGGCCGGGTCGCGAAGGGGACCCGGCGGGACCACGCCGGCCGGTTCCTCCGGGCCGGGGCCCGCTGTGCCGCGTTCGCTCGCTTCGCTCATCCCACCGACTCCTCACTCTTCCCTTGCCGGTTCCCGCAGGTCAGCGCCGGTCGTCCGCGTCGGGCGGCGGCTCGGGGTCGGGCACCACGTGCACAGCCGCCTCCTCCGCGGAGGCGGCCCCGCCGTCGATGCCGGCGTCCTCGCCGGTCAGGCCGTCCCGCCGGGGGTGGGCGCCCCCGTCCGGGCCGACCAGCCGCCCGGAGCGGCGGTCGCCGGCCTCCGGGTCGAGCAGTTCGCCGTCGGTGTCCGAGGCGTCGCCGAGGCCGTCCCCCGGAGGCGGCGTCTCGTCGGGGCGTTCCCGCCGCAGCCGCGACTCCAGCGACTCGCCGGTGCGCTGCTCGCGGGCGGTGGTGCCGACGTCCTCGACGGCGAGCGGCCGTTCGGGCGGCGAGTAGCCCTCGTCCATGACCTGGTCGAGGCCCCGGTCGTCCAGGGTGTCCTGCGGCTCCAGCAGCCCGGTGTCCTCCCGGATCTCGCTGTCGTCGGGCTGGTAGACCTCGTCGCCCATACCGCTTTCCGTGGGCTCGGTCGGTTCCGTCATGCCATCGCACCCACTTCGCGCAGTACCGCCTCGTCGAACGCCTCCAGATCGCCCGGCTTCCGGCTGGTGACCAGGGTGTTGGGCCCTGCGGTGCAGATCTTGACCTGCTGGTCCACCCAGGTCGCGCCGGCGTTGCGGAGGTCGGTGCGCAGGCTCGGCCAGGAGGTCAGGGTCCTGCCCCGGACCACGTCGGCCTCGATGAGCGTCCACGGGGCGTGGCAGATCGCCGCGACGGGCTTGCCGGCGTCGAAGAAGGCGCGCACGAAGGCGACCGCGGTCGCGTCCATCCGCAGCGTGTCCGGGTTGGCCACGCCGCCGGGGAGCACCAGCAGGTCGAAGTCGTCGGCGGAGGCCCGGTCGACGGTCACGTCCGCCGGGAAGACGTCGGCCCGGTCCAGGTGGTTGAACGCCTGGACCGTGCGTGCCGTGGACACCAGTCGCGGAGTCTCGCCGGTCTGCGCGAGCGCGTGCCAGGGGGAGGTCAGCTCGACCTGCTCGACGCCTTCGGGCGCCACCAGAAATGCGGTTCGCACGGACTCTCACGTCCTCTCCGATGATCGGGTCCTTCCGTCGTCACGGGCGGTCCCCTACCCGTACAGCAGGGGTGGAAACGGTCATTCCGCCTCACCGGCCGGACCCGCCCTCGGACCCGCACAGCATCACCATCTGTCCATGATGCCCTCGAATGCCTGGAATGCACCTGGTCAGCGGTCGCCGGATGGGACGTGGTAGCGGGCCCATATCGGCAGCACGAACCAGCACAGTGCGAACCACGCCACCATCCCGCCGACCAGCCACGCGGCGCCCGCGTCGCGGATCGCCAGGCGCAGCACCAGCAGCAGTGAGGCCGCCATGGTGAACAGCAGCAGGATCAGGCCGAGGAGGGTCAGACGGGACGCCAGGACCACGGTCTCCGGCTTGAACCGGCGGCCGGTGAGCAGCCGGTGCATCGCCACCGGGCCGATGAGCGCGCCGGTGGTGGCCGCGCCGAGGATCACCGTGGCGACGTAGATGTGCCGGTCGGTGTCCGAGAGTTCGGTGAAGCGCTGCTGGAAGACGACGGTGAGCAGGAAGCCGAAGAGGATCTGCACACCGGTCTGGGCGACCCGCAGTTCCTGGAGGAGGTCGGCCCAGCGCCGGTCGGCGCGTTGCTCGGGGGTCTCGTGACGGCCCCAGTCGTCCGGGGACCCCCGAGCCTGGTCGTGTTCAGCCATCGCCGTACCACTCCTTCCCGGCGCTCGCGTCGTCCCCGCCGGTCGGGCTCTCCTCCTCTTTCCGGTCTTTCCGGCCGGTGCCGTCGGGCTCCCGGTGCTGCCGGGCCGAGGGCGCGATCAGGTGAAGGAGCCCGCCGAGACCGCCCTCGATCAGGGCGCGGCGCTGCCGGGTGGCGCCGGTGCCCTTGTCGAGCAGACGCTCGACGCCCTCGGAGACACGCTGGGTGTCCCCGAATTCGTTGAGCGCGGGACGGATGTGGTCGAGCAGCGCGTGCACCACCTCGGTGGCGGAGCCGGGCGTGCCGTGACGCGGATCGACCAGGGTGCCTCCCAGCCCGTGCCGGGCGGCGTGCCAGCCGGCCGCGTAGAGGATGCTGCCGGCCGGGTCCAGCGGCCGTACCCCGCGGCGCGCCTCGCGCAGCGCGGTCGCCACCAGGGCGCGGGAGATCCCGGCGAGGGTCACCGCGCTGTCCACGTCGAGCTGCACGTCGGGGGCGCGGATCTCCATCGTCGGGTACCGCTCGGACAGCCGCGCGTGCCAGTAGACCTGCTTGCGGTCCGGGATCACGCCGGTGGCCAGCAGCGCGCCGACCCGCCGTTCGTACTCCGCGCCGCCGGATATGTACGGCGGGGAGCCGCTGACCGGCCAGCGCCCGAAGACCACCGTCCGCCAGCTCGCGAACCCGGTGTCGCGGCCGTCCCAGAACGGGGAGTTCCCGCCCAACGCGACCAGCACCGGCAGCCAGGGCCGCAGCCGGCCGAGCGCGGCGGCACCGGCCGAACGGTCGGGCACGGCGACGTGGATGTGCATGCCGTTGATGAGCTGCTCGTCCACCAGCCTGGCGGTGGCGGCGCGCATCTCGCGGTAGCGCCGCTTCTGTGTGATCGGTACGGCGAGGCCACCGGACAGCGGTGCGCCGCCGGTCGCGGCCAGCAGGCAGCCCGCACGGTCGGCGGCAGCCCCGACGGCCCGCCGGAAGCGGGCCAGGTTGCTGGTGACCTCGTCGAGGCCGGTGCACACCGGGGTGGCGACCTCGATCTGAGCCTGGAGCAACTCACGGGCGAGTTCGCCGCGGCCGAGCACCGGTTCCAGGTCGGCGGCGGCCAGCACGCGTCCGGCGCTCGGCGACGGCATCGCCGTCTCGCGGTCGAGCAGCAGGTATTCCTCTTCCACCCCGAGGGTCGTCATGCGTTCTCCCCTACCCTCGATCGGGCGGACCACCGTACCGGCCGCGGCCTGCCGGTCCTGCCGGTACCGGACGCACGAGCAACCGTATACATACCGCGATCATCCGACTAGTACACATTATGGGAGAAACGTCCGAATATCAGCCGGTACGCATGACGGGCGACCGGCGAGGTCCGGTGGGCGTGGCGCGCGGCGGACCGGGGGACGTAGGCAGGGCGGTGGTCGCGCCGGTGGCGCGGGCCGGCCGTCGTGCGGGAACGCTTGGCGGGCCGCCCGCCGGGCACCCGATCCGCGTACCGAGCGCCCCAGGAAGGACATGCCGTGGGCACAGCGCATGCCACCGCGCCGGGAGCGCACGACGGCCGCGCGGGCGGCGCGGCGAGGGCCGACCGCGACCGCCGCTGGCCGGCCCTCGCGGTGTGCCTGACCGCGAGCTTCATGACGCTGCTGGACGTCAGCATCGTCAATGTGGCGGTGCCCTCCATCCGCGCCGGGATCGACGCGTCCCAGAGCGGCCTGCAGTGGGTGCTGTCCGGGTACTCCCTGGCGTTCGGCCTGGTGCTGGTGCCGGCCGGCCGGACCGGTGACGTACGCGGCAGGCGTGCGGTCTTCATCACCGGCCTGGCGCTGTTCACCGCGACGAGCGCGCTCGCCGGCGCGGCGCAGAACGAGGAGTGGCTGGTCTCGGCCCGGCTGTTGCAGGGTCTCGCGGGCGGCATCCTCGTACCGCAGGTGTCCGGCTTCATCCAGCAGATGTTCAGCGGCGCGGAGCGGGGCAGGGCCTTCGGCATGCTGGGTGCGACGATCGGGGTGTCCACGGCGGTCGGCCCCCTCCTGGGCGGGCTGCTGATCGAGGTGTTCGGCGCGCACGAGGGCTGGCGCTGGGTGTTCTACGTCAACCTGCCGATCGGTCTGGCCACGCTGCCGCTCGCGTACCGGCTGCTGCCTCCGCCGCCGGTGAAGGAGGCCGGCCGGCGCGGGCGCGGCGATCTGGACCCGGTGGGGGTCGGGCTGCTGGGCGTGGGCACGGTCCTGCTGCTGCTGCCGTTCGTGCAGGAGCAGCAGTGGCGGGGCCCGGAGAAGTGGCTGCTGGTGCCGGTCGCGCTGGCCGTACTGGCCGCGTTCGCCGGCTGGGAGCGGCGTTACGCCCGGCGGCACGCGCCGCTGGTGGACCTGACGCTGTTCCGGCACCGGTCGTACGCGCTCGGCACACTGATGTCGCTGCTGTACTTCGCCGGGTTCACCGCGGTCTTCTTCATCCTCACGCTGTACCTGCAGAACGGCCTGGGCTATTCCGCGCTGGAGGCGGGGCTGGCGATCATGCCGTTCGCGCTGGGCTCGGGCGCGTCGGCCGCGGTCGGCGGCCGGGTGGTGACCCGGATCGGGCGGCCGTTGGTGGCCTCGGGGCTGGCGATGGTGCTGGTGGGGCTGCTCGGCGCGGCGCTCGCGGTGCACCTGGACAGCGGCCGCTCGGTGGGCTGGGCGACCGCGGGGCCACTGCTGTTCGCCGGGATCGGCAGCGGTCTGGTCATCTCGCCCAACCAGACCCTGACCCTGAGCCAGGTGCCGGTGGGCCGGGCCGGCAGCGCCGGCGGGGTGCTCCAGACCGCCCAGCGCATCGGCTCCGCGGCCGGTATCGCGGCGGTCGGCTCGGTCTTCTTCTCCCGGGTGGGCGGCCGGCACGCGGACTGGTCGGCCGCTTTCGAGTGGGGCATCCTCACCGCCACCGGCCTGGCCGCCCTCGCCCTGGTGGTCGCCCTGGCGGACATCCTGCGCGGCCGGTCCGGCACACCGGGCGCCCCGGAGGAGCACGACCGCCGGCCGGCCGGGGCGTGGGGGCGCTGAACGCACGGCGGTCCGCCCGCCGGGCCCGCCCGTTTCGCTCTGGGCTACCCCACCCCGCGCGGCCGGAACTGGACGCTGATCCGCCCGCCGACCGCGGCGCGCGTCTTGGGGATCGCGTGGTCCCAGGTGCGCTGGCAGGAGCCGCCCATGACGATGAGGTCGCCGTGGCCCAGCGGCCGGCGGACGGCGGCGGGACCGCCGCCGCGCGGCCGCAGCAGCAGGGCGCGGGGTTCGCCGAGGGAGACGATGGCGACCATCGTGTCCTGGGCGTCGCCGCGCCCGATGCGGTCGCCGTGCCAGGCGACGCTGTCCCGGCCGTCGCGGTAGTAGCACAGTCCGGCGGTGACGAAGGGTTCGCCCAGTTCGGCGGCGTAGTGGTCGGTGAGCCGGGCGCGGGCACGGTCGAGTACGGGGTGGGGCAGTGGGTCGCCCTCGCCGTAGTGGGCGAGCAGGCGGGGGACGGCGACCACGTTGTCGTACATCCGGCGCTGTTCGGCGTGCCAGGGGACGCGTGCGGCCAGTTCCTCGAAGAGGTCGTCCGCGCCGCTGAGCCATCCGGGCAGGGTGTCGATCCAGGCGCCGCGCCCGAGGTGTGTACGGCGTGCTCCGGCCAGTTCGCCGAGGCCGGGGGCCCCGGTGCCGAAAATGGACGCCTGCTGCTGGTGCACGGTTGCCACTGTAATGCAATCTCGTACGTATATTCGAATAAAAACGGCTCTGTCATCGCCCGCGCGTGGACCCGCGCCGCGTCGCAGGATGGGGGCATGTACTTCGCCGACGTCGCCCGGGTCTCCCGGGAGGTCGCGCGGGCCTCCGCGCGGTCCCGCAAGACCGCGCTGCTGGCCGGCTTCTTCCGGGCCGCCGAACCGGACGACGTGCCGGTCGCCATCGCGTACCTGGCGGGCCGGCTGCCGCAGGGCCGGCTCGGGGTGGGCTGGTCGGCGCTGCGGGACCGGCCCGCGCCCGCTGTGGCGGCGACGCTGACCGTACGGGCGGTGGACGCGGCGCTGACCGCGGTGAGCGAGGCGTCCGGCACCGGCGCACAGGCCGCACGCCGGGCGCTGCTCCGGGACCTGTTCGGGGCGGCCACCGCCGAGGAGCAGCGGTATCTGCTCGGCCTGATCACCGGCGAGGTACGGCAGGGCGCGCTGGACGCCGCCGCCGCGGAGGGCCTGGCCGCCGCCACCGGAACGCCGCCGGCGGACGTGCGGCGTGCGGTGATGCTCGCGGGCGCCCTGGAACCGGTCGCGCGGGCCCTGCTCGCCCGCGGCCCCGGCGCGCTCGCCGAGTTCTCGCTGACCGTCGGGCGTCCGCTGCTGCCGATGCTCGCCTCCACCGCGAAGACGGTGGCGGAGGCGGTCGCCAGGGCGGGGCCCTGCGCGGTGGAGGAGAAGCTGGACGGCATCCGCGTGCAGGTGCACCGGGACGAGGACGGTGTCCGGATCTTCACCCGCACCCTGGACGACGTGACAGTCCGGCTGCCGGAGGTCGTGGCGGTCGCCGAGGTGCTGGGCGCCGCGCGGTTCGTCCTCGACGGCGAGGTGCTGGCCTTCGACGCGGCGGGCCGGCCGCGCCCCTTCCAGGAGACCGCGGGCCGTGTCGGCTCCCGGGTCGACGTGACGGCCGCCGCCCGCGCGCTCCCGGTGCACGCGGTCTTCTTCGACGTGCTCTCGGTGGAGGGCCGCGACCTGCTCGACCTGCCGTACGACGCGCGGCACGCGGCCCTGGAGCGCCTGGTCCCGGCCGAACTGCGGGTACGGCGCGCGGTCGTCGCCGACCCCGCGGACCCGGCGGCCCTCGCGGCGGCGGCCGACTTCTGGACCGCGACCCTGGACCGCGGCCACGAGGGCGTCGTGGTCAAGGCCGCCGACAGCGCCTACGCGGCCGGTCGGCGCGGCGCCTCCTGGATCAAGGTCAAACCCGTGCACACCCTCGACCTGGTGGTGCTGGCCGCCGAGTGGGGCCACGGCAGGCGCACCGGGAAGCTCTCCAACCTGCATCTCGGAGCCCGGAACGACGACGGCTCCTTCGTCATGCTGGGCAAGACCTTCAAGGGCCTCACCGACGCGCTGCTTGAGTGGCAGACCGAGCGGTTGCGGGCGCTGGCGGTGGACGACGACGGCTTCGTGGTCACCGTCCGCCCGGAACTCGTTGTGGAGATCGCCTACGACGGGGTGCAGACCTCGCCCCGCTATCCGGCCGGCCTGACGCTGCGGTTCGCCCGCGTCATCCGCTACCGGGAGGACAAGAGCCCGGCGCAGGCGGACACGGTGGCGGCGGTACGGGCGGCGCACGGTGCCGGTTGACCGGTCGGGGCGTCACGAGCCGACCGGCGCGGGCAGCACTCCGCTGCGGCAGAAGTCGAAGAACGGCTGCCGGTCGGGGCCGATCTGGTGACGTACACCTGGTCGAAGTCGGCGCCGGTGAAAGCGCGGATCGCCTTGAGGTGTTCCCCGGGGTCGTCGCCGAAGGCGCCGGATGCGGCGCCCCTCTCCTCACCGACCAGCGAGGTCGCCTGCCGGAAGTGCTCGGGCGCGGGGAGGCCGGAAGAGTTCGCCGGGCAGCCGCTCGGTGGGCCACGGCCGGTGCACGGTCCGTACCGCGCGGTTCCGGTCGGTGTCCCAGCAGACCTTCGGCCCGCCGATACCGGTTTGCCGCAGCCACCGGCGTGCCGGTACGGAGCGACCAGGTCGGCGTTCGCGTACCTGGTGCGTCCTGAGTCACCCCTGCACCATCGTCGGTTACGAGGGGCGCGTTCGGGTAGGCGTACCGCGGAATCCTTCGCATCCCTCGCATCGCACCCAACGACGGAGGCGAACCCGGATGGCCACGACACAACGCGACATGGTGCGGGCGCTCCTGGAGGAGTACGGCCGCACGTACGCCCGGGACGCGGGCATCACCTTGAAGGACGCCCCGCAGCCGCTCTACCAGCTCCTCGTCCTGGCGACCCTGCTGAGCGCCCGTATCCGGGCCGGGGTCGCCGTCGCGGCGGCCAGGGAGCTGTTCAAGGCCGGTATGCGCGACCCGTCCCGGATGGCGGAGGCGACCTGGCAGCAGCGGGTGGACGCGCTCGGCCGCGGCGGCTACCGGCGCTACGACGAACGCACCGCGACCCAGCTCGGCGCCGGCGCGGAACTGATGAGGGAGCGGTACCGCGGCGACCTGCGGCGGCTGCACCAGCGGACGCACGGCGACGTGGCGGAGACGAGGCGGGCGCTGCTGGGGTTCCCCGGGCTCGGCCCGACCGGCGCGGACATCTTCCTGCGCGAGGTGCAGAGCGTATGGCCCGAGGTGGCGCCCTCCCTGGACGACAAGACCCTCGAGGGCGCCCGGCGCCTCGGCCTGCCCGACTCCCCCGCCGCCCTGCTGCGCCTGGCCGGCGACACCGACCCCGCCGTCCTGGCCGCGGCCCTGGTCCGGGTCTCCCTGGACAAGCGCGCGGCGGAGAGGATCCAGGAGAAGGCAAGGGAGCACGCGCCCGCTTGAGCCCCGTCCGAAGTGGTGATCACGCGCTGGGCGGAGGCCGCGCATCCGGATGATCGATCCGCGGAACCGGAGCCCCGTGCCGTCTGTCCGCGTCGGGACGGCCGGAACGCGCTCACCAGTTCACCCGGATCACCGCGTCTCCAGCCGCAGCTGTACCTCCTCCTCCTGGTCGCCGGAGGCCGTGCCGACCACCCGCACGGCGAAAGCGTCGCCCAGTTGCTCGCGGAGCCGGTCCACCGCGTGGTAGCCGCCCTGCGCGGTGACGGTGACGGGCTCGGTGAGCGAGGCGGGCCCGGGACGGCCGAGCGTGCGGGAGACGTCGAAGGTCGCGGCCCACACGATCGGCCGGCCGTTCGGAGAGTCCGCGGGGATGTCGTCGGGCGACCGGTCGGAGGGGAAGGCGGCCTGCAGCGCCGCGAGTACGGCGTGGGCGTCCTCCTTGCGGCAACTGTCGATGGTGACGGCCACCTGGTCGGCGGGGTCGGCGGACGGGGGCGCGGACGAGTGCCGGCCTGTGGGCGAGTGCGGAGCTGCGGACGTGGCCGCCGAGGGGTCGGCGCGCCGGTCCTGCCGGGTGCTCACGATGTTTCCTTTCCGTGGCTTCCGGGCCCGGGACCTCTGCCGGGGCCCCGGGGCACCGGGCGGATCCGCGGCGTTACGGGCTCACGGCGCTGCGACCGTGCGGCCCTGCGGTGTGTGCGGGTCTGCGGGTTCTGTGCGTCTGTGCGTTTGCGGCTCGCGCGGTCACAGGGCGTCGCGGAGCGCCGGCAGCAGCGTCTTCTCCGACCATGACAGGAACGGCTCCTGGTAATCGCCGCCGATCTGGACGAGCGCGATCTCGTCGAAACCGGTGTGTTCGGCTGCCACCACGTGATCCACGAGGTCACGCGGGCCGGCCTGTTCGGTCATCATCGTGTACCCGACTTGCGCCATGTTGGGCGCATTTCCCCGTCGCGGCGGGCAAAACCCGGGCGGCCGCGAATGGCGGCGGACCGTTCGGCTGCAGCAACGGGGACAACTGGAACAATCGGAGGATGCCCAGACGGCCTTCTTCTCCCCGCACCCCGCGGCCCCATGCCTCCCGTTCCCGTACCACGCCGTCCCGCTCCGCCCTGTCCCCCGCCGCCCCTTGCCCCTGCGGGCTCGGCGCTCCGTACGGCGAGTGCTGCGGGATCTTCCACCAGGGCCGGGGCGCGGCTCCCACCGCCGAGCGGCTGATGCGGTCGCGGTACAGCGCGTTCGCCGTGCGCGACGAGGACTACCTGCTGCGTACCTGGTCGGCCGCCACCCGGCCGCCCGGGGTGCGGTTCGACGAGGCGATCCACTGGACCGGCCTCGACGTGCTGGTCACGACCGGTGGCAGCGCCTTCCACTCCGAGGGCACGGTCGAGTTCCGGGCCCGGTTCCGCGTCCGCGGCACGGACGGGGAACAGCGGGAGAACAGCCGATTCGTCCGCGAGGGCGGCCTGTGGGTGTACGTGGACGCGATCGGCTGAGCCGGCCGCCGGCGCCGGGCGCGAACCGCTCGACATCGCGTCACGAGCCATGTCCGCATCGCGGGGCCTGCGAACTCCGACGGATCACCAGCGGGCTTGGCACCGTGTGGGCCCCGCCCTCACGAGCCACGGGCCGAAGACCAGGCACAGGTCAAGGCACCGGGTGCCTGGCGTCGTAGGTGACGAAGCCGCGCTGGAGGGCGCCGATCAGGGTGATGGCCGCGATGCATGCGAGGCCGCCGCCGATGACGGCTGCCGCCGGGGAGAAGAGGTCGGCGGTGGAGCCCGCGAGGAAGTCGCCGAGGCGGGGACCGCCGACGACCACGACCAGGAAGACGCCCTGGAGCCGGCCGCGCATGTCGTCCGGGGCGGCGGACTGGAGCATGGTGTTGCGGAAGACCATGGAGACCGTGTCGGCGCAGCCCGCGAGGGCGAGGAAGGCCAGGCCGAGCCAGAGGTTGCGGGTGAGGCCGAAGACGGCGACGGCGGCACCCCAGGAGGCGATGGCGACGAGGACGGCCAGGCCCTGACGGTTGATACGGCCGAGCCAGCCCGAGAAAACGCCGCCGAGGAGGGCACCGGCCGCGGGCGCCGCCGCGAGCAGGCCCACCGTACGGGTGTCGCCGCCGTACCAGAGGCCGGCGACGGCCGGGAAGAGAACCCGCGGCTGGGCGAGGACCATCGCGGCGAGGTCGGAGACGAAGGTGGTGCGCAGGTTGGGCCGGGCGGCGAGATAGCGCAAGCCCTCCATGACGGAGGGCCGGCGGCGCACAGCATCCTTACCCGCACCGCCCGCTCCCGTGCCACCCGCACCCGCGGCGGCCTCGCCGGTAGCGCCTGCCGCACCCGCCCCGGTCTCGCCCCCTCCGGCGGCAACCTCGCCCGGCAGCATCGCCGGTAGCCGCCACATCGCGTACAGGGACGCGGTAAAGGCGGCGACATCGATGAGGTAGGCGGCCTGATAGCCCCACAGGCCCACGGAGAGACCGCCCAGCAGGGGGCCCGCCATCTGGTCGACACCGCCCGCCAGAGAGGCGAGCGCGTTGGCGGCGGGCAACCGTTCGGGCGGCAGCAGCCGGGGGATCATCGAGGAGCGGGCGGGCGAGTTCATCGCGAAGCACACCGCCTGGAGGGCGACGATCGCGTAGAGCAGGGCCACGGACCGTATGTGGGCGATCGCCACCACGGCGAGGGCGACCGACAGCAGCAGCGCCCCGGAGGCGGTGACCAGCCCGAGTCTGCGCCGGTCCACCACGTCGGCGACGGCCCCGCCGTAGAGGCCGAAGACGATCAGCGGTACGAGGGAGCACAGGCCGACCAGCCCGACGTAGAAGCTGGATCCGGTGATCGCGTAGACCTGGAGGGCCACGGCCATCGCGGTCATCTGCTGGCCGATGTCCGAGACGGTGTTGCCGAACCAGAGCCGCCGGAAGTCGGGGTGGTCGCGCAGTGGGCTGATGTCGGCGAGCAGGCGTGAGCGCCGGGACCGGGGCGGGGCGGACACCGCGCGCGGTATACGAGACCCCGGCGGGCTCGCGGACCCGGTTGCCCCGATTGCCCCGGATGGACCAGAGCGCTCCTGCTCTTCTTCTTCACTGTTGAGCACGGGGAACGGTAGCAACCGTGCCCGGTCGCGTCGCTGCCGGGGCAGTAACCGGAACGCCGAGTTAACCGCGAACCGGCTGGTGACGGGGTGCTTCCCCGCATAGGCTGTCCGTGACGAACATGCTCCCCGGCGCGTACCGGGCCGCAGGAGCCCGTCCCGGAACCAGTGGCCACCTCGGCCGTGCTTCCGGCCCTCCCCATCGCCCAGCGGGCTGGGGGCACCCAAGGCGCCACGGCGTCCGCACCGCCGTACAGCCAACCCACCGCTGGGCGCCGGCACACGGACCTGGCGTCCGACGTATCCGGTCCACGCGACGCTAAGGAGTGCGCGGTGTCAGGAGATCAGCACAAGCACCAGGAGAAGAAGGCAGCCGAAGGCAGCAAGGCCGCCGCCCTCCTCCGCGAGGAACGGCCCCTGGACGTCTGGTCCCGCTGCGCGCCGATCCGCCTGGCGGGCTACGAGGACGACCCGACCGAGACGCACATCCTGCGCGGGATCGACTAACGACGACGCAGCCTGGGCTCGCCCCCGCCGGCGGTCCGCGATCCGTTCAGGGCCCCCGTCGCGCCGCAACGGACGCCGCCTCGAACGGGGGCGTTCCCCGGGCCGGCCGTGCACCGGTGCGCCGCGCGGGGTCCGAGGTCACCGGATGCCGTGGACGACGGTTACCGTCACGTCCGAACGTGATCACCGGGCGAGCGACGGGCGGGGTGGAGCACGGCGTTGGCGCGATCCTTCGGGGTGACGCGACGCGCGTATCACCGGCGCGAGGCCACCGGAGGTGAGCGGCCGCATCACGATGCCCGGCAGAAGCGTTCGCCTCGGCACCGCACTTCCCCGGACCGGCCGGTCGGCCGGCGTCGCCGGGACGGCAGTTGGAGCGCGCGCGGCACACGTGGGGGCGCGGGGTGAGCGATGACGGGGTGACAGCAGGGCGTGACGAGCGCCACAGCGGGTAATCCCGGTGTGCCAGGCATGCGGTCGCGCCAGGTGGGCAGACGCCGCTCAACTTCGCCGAGTACCGAGGAGTACGACGATGCTGATGGCCCACCCCACCGTCCTGCGAAAGCTGGTGGAACGCTACGAGGCGCTTCGCACCGAGGCCGAGAAGCAGAGCCGGGCAGGCTTGGCGGACGATGACGGGGTGGTTTCGCTCGTCGGTCAGCAACTGCAGGACACTGTCTACACGTTGTGCGTCTCGACCGGCACTCGGGAGATAGGCCCGGCGCTGGCGGCGGCCCGCGAGCACATCGAGCGGTACGGGTACCAGGAGGCCGAAGCGGTGGACGGCACGGCAGCCTGATCCGCCCGGGGCTGGGGGGTTCGCCCTCGGAGGGCTGACGCCCGAGCTCGCGGAGCGGGCGGCCGAGGAACGAGGTCACCCGCGGAACGAGTGAGCAGGAAGACCGACCACAGAGGGGTGCCCGGGCGGATCACCGGGTCCGGCAGGCTCCCTCACCCCAGGTGTACGACGCGTTCGCCGCGCACCCGGCAACCGTGCCGAGCGATGTCCGTTCGGCGGTGACGGAAGTGACGGCGGATCACCCCTGGCGCAGCGCCTGATTCATCGGAATATCCACTCGGTACATCGGAATGACGGGAGACGGCGGGCGCTCACTCATTGGGATGAACCAACGGTCCGTCACGGTCTGGTTGACCCTCCGGAGCGTTGTGCTCGGTGCGGACACACTGTCCGCGCGGGTTTATCCGGAAGGCAGTGAGCATATGAACGCAGTCGCCAGGAAGGGACTTGTCACCGCGGTGGTCGCCGGCGGCCTGCTGGCCACCGCGGGGTCGGCCCAGGCGGATTCGGCGGCCGGCGGTGACACCGCCGGCTCGCCCGGAGTCCTGTCGGGCAATACGGTCCAGGTGCCGGCGCACGTCCCGGTGAACGTATGCGGGAACACGGTCGACGTGGTCGGTGCGCTGAACTCCGCATCCGGCCAGGCGTGTGCCAACACCTCGGCGACGGGCGAGACGTCGCCGCCCGCCCACAAGCCGATTCCCGCCCCGCCCAACCCTCCTCGTGACGAGCCCTCGGACTCCGGCCCGGCGCTGGCCCACACCGGTGGCGAGGGTGTGGGGCTGGCGGTGGCCACCGGCGCGGGCCTGCTGCTCGGGGGTGTGGTGCTGCGCCGCCGGTTCCGCACCGGCCGCCGCTGACGGTCCGCGGTCCGGTACCACCGCGACCGGGGCCGGCCGGAAGGACGAGGACCGGTCAGGGGGGCCGGGTACCGCGGGGCACCCGCCCCCCGACGCCGCGTCACACCCGTCGCACCCCCGGCCCCCTACCCGTACCACCCCCCGTGCCAGAGCTCAGCCCTTGAGCGCGGCCGACACGATCGCCTGCGCCTCCTCCTGTACCCGGGCGAGATGATCGTCGCCGAGGAAGGACTCGGCGTACACCTTGTACACGTCCTCTGTTCCGGAGGGACGCGCGGCGAACCAGGCGTTCTGCGTGCAGACCTTGATCCCGCCGAGCGCCGCGCCGTTGCCCGGCGCCTCGGTCAGCACGGTGGTGACCCGCTCCCCCGCCAGTTCCTCGGCCGGCACCTGGTCGGGCGACAGCCGGGCCAGTACGGCCTTCTGCTCGCGGTCGGCGGGCGCGTCGATCCGGGCGTACGAGGGCGCGCCGTACGTGGCCGCCAGGTCCGCGTAGTGCTCGGACGGGGTGCGTCCGGTGACCGCGGTGATCTCCGAGGCGAGCAGCGCCAGCAGGATGCCGTCCTTGTCGGTGGTCCACACACTGCCGTCGCGGCGCAGGCAGGAGGCGCCCGCGGACTCCTCGCCGCCGAACGCGAGGGTGCCGCCGAGCAGCCCGTCCACGAACCACTTGAAGCCGACCGGGACTTCGACGAGCGGGCGCCCCAGCCCGGCCACCACCTTGTCGATCATCGAGGACGACACCAGGGTCTTGCCGACGGCCGCCTCCGGGCTCCACCGGTCGCGGTGCCCTATCAGGTAGGAGATCGCCACGGCGAGATAGTGGTTGGGGTTCATCAGTCCGCCGTCGGGGGTGACGATGCCGTGGCGGTCGGCGTCCGCGTCGTTGCCGGTGGCGATCCGGTACTCGTCCTTGCGGGCGATCAGCGACGCCATCGCGTACGGCGACGAGCAGTCCATCCGGATCTTCCCGTCCCAGTCCAGCGTCATGAACCGCCAGGTCGGGTCGGCCTCCGGGTTGACCACGGTGAGGTCCAGGCCGTGCCGTTCGGCGATCCGCCCCCAGTACCGCACCGAGGCGCCGCCGAGCGGGTCCGCGCCGATGGTGACGCCCGCGTCACGGACGGCGGCCAGGTCGAGCACCGAGGGGAGGTCGTCCACGTAGCGGCCGAGGAAGTCGTACCGGCCGGTGGTGGCCGCGGCGAGCGCCCGGGTGTACGGGATGCGGCGGACGTCCTTGAGGCCGTCGGAGATCAGCGCGTTGGCGCGGTCCTGGATCCAGCCGGTCGCGTCCGAGGCGGCCGGGCCGCCGTTCGGCGGGTTGTACTTGAAGCCGCCGTCGCCGGGCGGGTTGTGCGAGGGGGTGACGACCACGCCGTCGGCGAGGGCGTCCGCGCGTCCGCGGTTGTGGGTGAGGATCGCGAGCGAGACCGCCGGGGTCGGGGTCCAGCCGTCGGCCTCGTCGATGAGCACGCTGACGTCGTTGGCGGCGAACACCTCCAGCGCGGTGACCCGGGCCGGCTCCGACAGGGCGTGGGTGTCGGCGCCGAGGAAGAGTGGCCCGGTGGTGTGCTGCCGGGTCCGGTAGTCGCAGATCGCCTGACTGGTGGCGGCGATGTGGTCCTCGTTGAAAGCGGTGTCGAGGGAGGACCCGCGGTGCCCCGAGGTGCCGAAGGCCACCTGCTGGCCGGGCTCGCCGAGGTCGGGATGGAGTGCATAGTAGGCGGTGATCAGCCGGGGTACGTCCACCAGGTCGTCGGGCCGGGCCGGTGTTCCGGCGCGCTCGTGCGGCATCCGCGTCTCCTTCGCTGCGTCCTGCGGTTTCCCGCTGTGTGGGTGCCCCGTGCGCCCATTCTCACGCGGCGGGCCCCATTCTCACGCGTCCATTCTCACGCCTCCGCGGGCGCCGCCCGGCACCGCGGCGCGCCGACCGCCGGACAGGTGACCGAAAGGTGCCTGCCGGCTGCGGCGCCGCAGCCGAAACCGTGCGCGGCGGGGTGCCGGCGAACTGATCGGTGGGCTCGGGCCGCCGACGTTAAGGTGGATCAATCGGCGGGTACCGGCCCGTGGCGCCCGCCGCCCACCGGAGAGGGACTGCCATGACCGCTACGGCCGAGTCGCCCGCGTCCGAGGGCGTGCGGCTGTCCTCCCCTGCGGGCCGGTGGGTACTGGCGTGTTCCGTGCTCGGTTCGGGCATGGCCTTGCTGGACGGCACCATCGTCAACATCGCGCTCCCCCGGCTCGGCGAGGATCTGGGCGCGTCGCTGGCCACCTTGCAGTGGACGGTCAACGGCTATCTGCTGACGCTGGCCGGGCTGATCCTCCTCGGCGGCGGCCTGGGCGACCGCTACGGGCGGCGCCGGGTCTTCGTGATCGGGGTGGTCTGGTTCGCGGTCGCCTCCGCGTTGTGCGGCCTCGCGCAGGACAGCGCGATGCTGATCGCGGCCCGCGCCCTGCAGGGGGTGGGCGGCGCGCTGCTGACGCCCGGGTCGCTGGCGCTGGTGCAGTCCTCGTACCGGCCCGAGGACCGGGCGAAGGCGGTGGGTGCGTGGTCGGGTCTGGGCGGAGTGGCGGCCGCGGTCGGGCCGTTCCTCGGCGGGTATCTGGTGGACGGCCCCGGCTGGCGCTGGATCTTCCTGGTCAACCTGCCGATCGCGGCGATCGTGGTGGCCATCGCGCTGCGCCACGTGCCCGAGAGCCGGGACCGTAACGCCTCCGGGAGTTTCGACGTGCGCGGCGCCGCGCTGGCCGCGCTGTGTCTGGCCGGGATCACGTACGCGCTGATCGCCGCCTCCGGCAACCCCTCGCCGGCCACAGTCGCGGTGCCGGCGCTGGCCGGGGTGGCGTGCGGGGTGGCCTTCCTGGTCACCGAACGGAACCAGCCGCACCCGATGCTGCCGCTGTCGGTGTTCTCCTCGCGCCTGTTCACCTCGATGAACGTGGTGACGCTGTGCCTGTACGCGGCGATCGGCGGGGTGTTCTTCATCCTGCCGGTGCAGTTGCAGGTGGCCGCGGGGTACAGCGCGCTGCAGGCGGGCCTGGCGACGCTGCCGGTCACGGTGCTGATGCTGCTGCTGTCGGCGCCCGCCGGGGCCATGGCCCAGCGGATCGGGCCGCGGCTGCCGCTGACGGTGGGTCCGCTGGTCACCGCCGCCGGGCTGCTGCTGCTCATCCGGGTGTCGCCGGACTCCTCCTCGTACGTGCCGGACGTGCTGCCCGCGGTGGTGGTGATGGGGCTCGGGATGAGCCTGTTCGTGGCGCCGCTGACCGCGACCGTGCTGGCGTCGGTGGAGGTCGACCACGCCGGGGTGGCCAGCGGCGTCAACAACGCGGCGGCCCGGGTGGCCCAGCTCCTGGTGGTGGCCGCGCTTCCGCTCGCCATCGGCCTGTCCGACCAGGCGTACCGCTCGCCGTACCGGGTGGACGCCGCCTTCGGCTCGGCGATGCTGATCTGCGCGGGCCTGTGCGCGCTGGCCGGGCTGCTCGCCTTCCTGCTGGTGCCGGCGCAGGCACTGCGCGAGGAGCTGGACAAGCCGCCGTGCGCCCAGCCGGAGTGCGTCGCGCACTGCGGCGTCTCGGCGCCCCCGCTGGAGCCGGGGCCGGCCGAGGTACGGCAGCGCTGAGGGCGGTCGGGCCGGCCGGACACCGGTTCGGTGAGCAGCGGTTTCGGGTACCGGCCGATCAGCCGGAGCGCGCCGCCACCGCCGTGCGGCGGGTCGGCCGCGAGGATCGCCGAGGTGACGGTGAAGCCCGCGGAGCCCGCGTCGTGGCCCCTGACCCGGCCGAGGACGCCGCCGGGCCGGGTGGCCGTCAGCGGCGGCGCAGCAGCATGCCGCGGACGAACGCGGCCTGCCCGGCGTGCTCGAGGTCGTCCTCGATCACGCTGACCAGTCGCACTCCGAGGGTGACCGGCGGGTCCCAGTTCTTGTCCACGATCCGGTCGAGGTCGGTGTCGGTCAGGCCCTGGACGCAGTCGAGGGTCGCGTCGTGCACGGCGTCGTAGTAGCCGGTGAGCAGGGACGCGTCGTCGACCCGGACCGCGGCCACCTGCTTGGGGGTGTGCCCGTAGCCGGTGGCCGCGGGCTTGAAGGGCAGACCGAAGCGCTCGTGCCACCCCTGGTCCGTCCAGCTCTGGGCGCGGTCGGCGACCTCGGCGACATGGGCGTCCTGCACCCGGGTGAGGTGCCAGATCAGCCAGGCCACGGAGTTCGCGCCGGGATCGACGCGCTCGGCCAGTTCCTGGACGGTGAGGCCGTCCACGGCGCCGTGCACGCCTTCCTTGATCCGGCCGAAGGCGTCGGCGAGCAGTTCCGCGCTGTTCATCGGGGCTCCCTGCGGGGTCGTACGGGTGCCGCGCGCGGGCCCGCTGCCCGTCGCGGCCTGACGCTCCCGATTCTGCCCGCGCGGGGTCGCGTCGCCGGGGAGGCGGGCCGGTCCCGGGCGGGATGAGCCGTCCCCGCCCAGGACCGTCTGCGCCGTCAGCGCCTGTTACCGTGCATTACGGCTCGTTACTGAGGGCGGGCTGGCTCAGACCGGCAGGGTCCACCGCTGGTTGGCGCCGCCGAAGCAGTCCCAGATCTGCAGCCGGGTGCCGTTGGCCGAGCTGGGCCCGGTCGCGTCCAGGCAGCGGCCGGACTGCGGGTTGACCAGGGTGTTGCCGGTGCCCTTCTGCCAGACCTGGGCACCGGTGCCGTTGCAGTCGTAGAGCTGCACCTTGGTGCCGTTGGCGGTGCCGGCCGCGGTGACATCCATGCACTTGCCGAGTGCCTTGAGGGTGCCGTCGCTCCCGACGGTCCAGTTCTGGGCGGCGGTGCCGTTGCAGTCGTAGAGCTGGACGGCGGTGCCGTTGGCGGTGCCGGCGGCGGCCACGTCGACGCACTTGCCGGCGTAACCCGAGTAGATCGGCCCGGTGGCGGTGGGCGGCGGCGGGGTGCCGCCGGTGACGGCGTTGAAGATGCCGGAGAACTGGTACGGCGACTGCGGGGTGCCGCTGCACGTGTCGGACAGGGTGCCGGGGGTGGCACAGGCCTTGTCGCGGCCGAGCGCCCAGAAGGCCAGCTCCTGGATACCGTTGTTCTTGGCGAAGGTCTCCAGTTCCTGCGCGTCGGAGGTGGAGAAGACCTCGTTGGTGGTGTCGTTGACCCCGATCATCGGGGTGTTGCCCTCCATCGCCCAGAGCTGCGCGGAGGTCTTGGTGGTCCAGATCTGGCCGAGCTGGGTGTGCAGCGCCTGCGCGGCGCTGATCGCGGCCTGGCCCATGTCCATCGAGGGGCCGTAGTCCATCGTCATGATGTTGACGAGGTTGACGTTCAGCCCGCGGCTCTTGGCGTTGTTCAGGAGGCTGATCGAGTTGGCCTCCAGGCCGGTGGGGTTGACCGGCAGCGTGTACTGGACGTCGAGCCGCCTGCCGGCCGCCGCGTACTCCTGCTGGAGTTCGGCCAGCGCCTGGTTGCGCCGGTCGTTGGCGGTGGTGTTGTTGAGCGAGCCGCCCTCGATGTCGAAGTCGACCCGGGTCAGGTTGAGGCCGTCGATGACCTTCCGGTACTGGGTCTTGAGCGCCGCGACGGTCCCGCACGATATACCGACCTCGGTGCCGGCCGCGCCGCCGAAGGAGGCGATGACGTCGCCGCCGCCGGCCCGCAGGCTGTTGATCGCCGAGGTCCAGCCCGCGTCGGTGACGGGGGTGGTGCCGTTGAAGGTGGCGTTGCAGGTACCGCCGTCGATGACGAAGGCAAGGGTGAAGTACTTCAGCCCGGTTGCGTTCTTGGCGTTGGCCATCGCCGTCGGCGAGTTCCAGACCTCGGTGTACGGGGCCGCGTACTGGGCCGGGAAACCGGGGCCGGGGTTGGCCGCGGCGTGCGCGGGGGTGCCGGATGCCAGCAGGACGCCGGCGGCCAGGGTGGGCGCGGTGGCGAGGGCGACGAGCGCCTTGAGCCGGAGACGCGGTCTTCTCATGGGGGACGGCCTTCCGGTAGCGGACAGCCGGGCCACCGCGTTCGAAGAACGGACGCGGGACACCGGCATGACTGGGGGCGCATCGGCGACCGTAGGACTAGACCAATACCCCGTCAAGACCCCGGCTTCACCAACTGAACTCAAGTGCAGTCGAGTTGCACGCAGGGGCAGCCCGGGGCGTGCCCG
Organism: Streptomyces sp.; assembly: GCF_036524955.1. Taxonomy (GTDB): domain Bacteria; phylum Actinomycetota; class Actinomycetes; order Streptomycetales; family Streptomycetaceae; genus Actinacidiphila. The sequence goes on along the minus strand of NZ_DATDBG010000228.1, from coordinate 4,959 downwards.
CGTTCACCTGCCGAACGCGGGCACGCCTGCTGATCCTCCCGGTCTCCTCCCGGCTATCCCGGTACGCGCCTAGGTGACGTTGATGGTGAAGGTGGTGGTCCTGTTCTCGATGTCCACCGCGTTGTCGCTCTCCACCAGCCCGTTGAAGGTCACCGAACCCACCGCGGGCCCCTGGCCGGCCTCGGGCATCGGGTTGGCCCACAGCCCGAATCCCGACTTCGCGTCGAAGGCGTCACCGCTCTTGTGGGCGCCGGTGACGCTGATGTCGGTCAGTACGGTGTCCTTGATCGGGTTCATCGGGGTGCTGCCGTTCCACTTGGTCTGGAACATGATCCCCGAGTAGGTGGGACTGGTGATGTCGACGTCGCTGATCCGTATCCCCTGGAACACGTACTCGGCGGAGTAGAGCCACAGTGCCGGGAACGTCTGCTGGCCCCAGAAGTGGCCGCCGTCCCTGACCAGGGAGATGTTCTGGAAGACGGTCTGGGGCGTGGCCTCGAAGCCCAGTGCCGGGATGGGCCCGAACTTCAGCGTGCCGACGGTGATGCCGGAGTACGTCAGCATGTCGGCGATGTAGAGGTTGCGGAAGACGTTGTTGGCGCCGCCGTAGACCGCGAGTCCTGCGGCTCGCCAGGTCAGCAGCACCGACAGGTTCTGGAAGGTGTTGTTGGTCTCCTGCTCGTTGACGATGTCGATGGCGGGGAACAGCGCGAAGCTGTCGTCGCCGGTGGACCTGGCCTCGTTGTTGCTCACCAGGCTGTCGCTGCTGCCGTTGGTGAGGTTCACGCCGTCGGCGAAGATGTCCCTGATGCGGTTGTTGGTGATCGTGGTGTGATCGCTGTTGGTGCCCCAGTACAGGCAGACCGTGTGCTCGACCCAGATGTCGTCGACGGTCATGTCGGAGACGTTGGTGAGGTCGAAGACCTTGCCGGGGCCGTCCTGCCGGTCGGTGTAGTTGCCGAAGAACGCGAAGCCGGAGAAGGTCGTTCCGTTGGCGGAGGCCTCCGCACGGAACCCGGCGTCGGTGTTCTGCTGGGTGTCCGGGGTGTGGAACCGGGTGAACCACGGTCCGGCGCCGATCACCTTGACGGACCGGCCGTACACCTGGAACTTCGTCGCCGTCTGGTAGTCGCCGGCCGGCAGGTAGACGCCGAGCTTGGTGGTGTCCTGCCGCGCGGCGTCCAGGGCGTTCTGCACGTCCTGGTGGGTGAGGCCGGCCGGAACCACGTACCGGGCGGGGTCGGGGTTGGCGTTCGCCGTGGCCTGCTCGGTGTTGATGAAGTCGACTGCGTAGGCGAGGGAGTTGGCCGCGTCTTTCTGCAGCTTGATGGTGCTGCCCGCCGGGACCGTGGTCCCCAGCAGCATGCTGGCCTCGTCGTAGATGTGCCGCGGGCCGCCCGCGCCCGGCGAGTTGCTGGGCTGGAACTCGGCGCCGTAGAGCCAGGTGTACTTCGAGGTCAGGTTGATGGCTTTGAGGAAGCTGCCGTTGACGTAGACGTTCAGGGTGGAGTTGTTGCCGCTGCCGTCCGCGGAGTCCGGGATGGAGTAGCGGACGACGAGGGTGTTGGTGCTGGCCCGGGTGGTGAACGTCACCGACTGCCCGGTGGAGTTGAGGGTGACTGCCTTGCGTCCGGACGCCTCGCCGGCGAGGTCGCCGATGGTCCGGTTGGGTCCGACCACCTGGGCGCCGCCGCCGAGTACGCCGTCCTCCGCCTCGTAGGACTCGTACGGCATGTTGGCGCCGCGGCCCACGAAGAGGGACTGGGTGGTGGTGTTGTTGGCCTGCTTGACGGCCAGTTCGTTGCCGTCCGCCGCGATCACCGTCTTCACGGTGTACTTGCCGTTCGCCGCCGTCCAACTGCCCAGGCCGACCGGGCTGGTGGTGGACCCGGCGGCGATGGTGCCGGTGAACGAGCCGGTGAGCGTCTTGACCACGGCGCCGCTGGTGGCGTCGGCGACCGTGAGCGTGACGCCGTGCGAGCCGCCCGCCGAGTCGAGGTTGCCCTGGTTCTTGATCGCCACCGAGAAGGTGACGTTGTTGCCCGCCGACGGGTTGCCCGGCGACCAGGCGACCGGCGAGGCGATCAGGTCGGAGGAGTCCACCGGTTTGACGACCAGGGCGGCCGGGTTGGTGTAGCTGTTGTTGGTCTCGTTCTGCTCGATGACCGCGCCGGCCTCGTCGGCCTTGGCGGTCGTCTGGTAGCTGCCCGCGCTCCGAGCGCCGATGTCCGCCGACACGGTGGTGCTCGCGCCCGCGGCGAGCGCGCCCACCGGGGCGGTGCCGACCTTGGTGGTGCCGAGGTAGAAGTTGACGTTGGTGGCCGCGGACGCGTTGGTGCCGACGTTCTTCACCGTCGCGCTGAGCGTGACCGGGTCGGTCTCGACCGGCGCCGCGGGCGACGCGGTCAAGGCGGTGACGGTCAGGTCCGGGTTGGGTGCCGGCACGCCGATGACCTGGAACTCGGCCACCTGACCGCCGGGCGCGCCGGAGTTGGTGGTGAAGGTGAGGCGTACGTCGGCGACCCGGCTGGTCACCGGGATCGTCACGGTGTTGCCGCTCGCCGGGTCGAAGGAGTAGCTCCTGGGCGCCACGAGCTGCGTGAAGCCGCTCGCGCTCTGCTCCCGGCCGAGCACCTCGATGGTCTGGGTGCGCGCGCCCCACGCGCTGCTCGGATTGAGCTTGACCACGACCGAGCCGGTGTCCACGTTGGAGCCCAGGTTGACGGTCAGCGAGGCCGGCTGGCCGCCGCCCTCCCAGTACGTGGTCAGGTCGCTGTCGTTGGCGTTGGCGGCCACGTAGACCCAGGTGGCGGAGGTGGCGGTGACCGGCTTGCCGAGCGCCTGGTCGGTGCCGGTGGGGGTGGTGCCGTTGCGGGTCACGGAGTTGCTGTTGGCCGACTCGTTTCCGGCCGCGTCCTGGGCGCGTACGAAGTAGGTGACGGTCGCGGTGTCCGGCTGCGTGTCGGTGTACGTCAGCACATTGCCGGCGGTGGTGGCGATCCGGGTGCCGCCGGCGAAGACCGCGTAGCCGGTGACGGCGACGTTGTCGCTGGACGCGCCCCAGGTCAGCTTGATCTGGCCGGAGGCGGGCTGGGTGTAGGCGAGGTTGGTGGGCGCGGTCGGCGCCTGGGTGTCGGCGCCGGTGCCGGAGCGGGTGACACTGTTGCTGTCCGGCGACTGGTTTCCGGCCGCGTCCTTGGCACGTACGACGTAGGTGACGGTCGCGGTGTCCGGCTGCGTGTCGGTGTACGTCAGCACATTGCCGGCCACCGAGGTGCGCAGGACGCCGTTGGCGTAGATGTCGTACGCCGTGACGCCGACGTTGTCGGTCGCCGCGTTCCAGGTCAGCTTGATCTGCCCCGGGGACGGCTGGGTGTACGCGAGGTCGGTCGGGGCGGACGGCGCGGTGACGTCACCGGTGTTCGGCCCGTACACCTCGAACTCGGAGAGCTGGGCCGCGGGCCAGCCGGTGTTCGCGGTGAAGTTCAGCCGCACGTGGCGGGTCGTGGCGGCGCCGCCGAAGGTGATGGTCACCGTGTTGCTGGTGGCCGGGTTGAAGGTGTACCCGGTCGAGCCGACGATGTCGGAGAACGTGCTGCCGTCGGTGCTGCCCTGCACGGCCAGCGTCTGGGTGCGCGTCGCCCAGTCCGTGGCGGCGGGCAGCTTCAGCACCACCTTGTTCACCGCGACCGCGGAGCCGAGGTCCACCCGCAGCCACTGGGGGAAGGCGTTGTTGTTGCTCTCCCAGTAACTGGCCTGGTTGGCGTCGTTGGCGTTGCCCGGGGCGTACGGGGCGTTCGAGCTGCTCGCCGTCAGCGTGCGGCCCTCGGCGAGGTTGCTCGACGAGGCGGTGGCCGCGTAGACGGCCAGCTCGGAGATCTGGGCCGCCGGCCAGCCGGTGTTGGCGGTCACGTTGACCCGTACGAACCGGGCGCTCGCGGCCGGGAGGTCGATCCTCACGGTGTTGCCGGCGGCCGGGTCGAAGGAGTAGGTCGCCGAGGCCACCAGTGTGCTGAAGGCCGTGCCGTCGGGGCTTGCCTGGAGCGAGAGGGTCTGGGTGCGGGCGCCCCAGGAGGCCGGCAGCTTGAGCTGGACCTGGTCGATGCTGGTGGAGCTGCCGAGGTCGACCTGGGCCCACTGCGGCAGGGCGTTGTTGGCGCTCTCCCAGTACGAGTCCTGGTTGCCGTCGTTGATGTTGCTCACGGGGTTGCTGCCGTTGGTGCTGCTGGCCGAGACCGCCTTGCCGGTCGCCAGATTCGGTCCTCCCGCGGCCGACGCAGGGAGGACCTGGCCGCCGAGGAAGAGCAGGCTGGTCGCGATCACCCCCGCGATCAGCCGTGCGATGGAGCGCTTCGATCTCATAGCGTCCCTCTGTGTCGTGGTCCGGAAGATCGGGAGACGAGCGCGAACTACGCGGCAATGCGAAGCATGCGGGGTGAACCTGCGAAGTTGCGCGATTGCAATGCAGATTCATCGTTCTTCTGCTCATAATTTGCGCGCGTGTTGGCAGAGTGTTACAGACGCGCTACGGCGCCGTCTATGGCCCGGGACGACCTATCTGATGAGCCGTCCGGCGGGCCGGCCGGCCGGGGTCGCGTGCCAGGCGTACGGGGCGGCGGCGCCGGGCGAGCGGGACGCGCCGGACAGGACCTCACGGCCGGGGCGAGCGGGACGCGCCGGCGAGCCTCACGGCCGCCGGCGGACGCGGCCGGCGGTCAGCCGGCGCTTGAGCAGTTCCAGCCGCGGGTAGCGCTCGCTCAGTTCGCGCGCGTTGCGGTCCAGTTCCTCCACCAGCCGCTCGGACCGCTTCTCCACGGTGAGCTCGTCCAGGATGCGGTCCACCTCGGCGAGCAGGGCGCCGTGCAACTGCCACTGCCGGGGATGCCTCTGCACCGCGGCGAGCAGCAGATCGGCGGCGCGGTCCCGGCTCACCGCGCTGTCCGCGAGCGCCTGCGCCAG
>NZ_DATDBG010000227.1:0-21411 GCF_036524955.1 Streptomyces sp. | reverse complement strand
GAGCCTTTGGGCCCGCCGCCCCCACTGCTTTTGTCCCCCGCTGCCCCCGTTCCCGGCGGCAGCGCTCTCGGTCGGTCTTCCTGCTCGTTCCCTGTGCGGGTGGCCTCGTTCCCCGGCCGCCCACTCCGGGAGTTCGGGCGTCAGCCCTCCAAGCTCGCGCGTGCGGGCTTCGGTAATTCGTGCGAGGGGTCCCCGGGGTCCGGCGCGTAACACAGGGCGAGTGTCCGTCCGTTGAGAGGGAACTGTTGAACACCGTCCTTGACTGGCTGGACGATCCCGTGCCGGAGCGCGGGGTCCACTACTACCGGCCCGACGGCTGGCACCTGCGCGGTTACCAGGAGATCGCCGGCCACGCCCGCCGGATCGGCGCCCTGCTCAGGGCATCCGGCGTTACCCGGGGAGTCGTCTGTCTGCAGATCGAGGACCCCGAGACGTTCGTTCCCGCGTTCCTGGGCACGATGTACGCGGGCCTGACCCCGTCTCCGATCGCGTCACCGGTGACCTTCACCAATCATGACGCGTACAGCGACCACGCGGCCGCCATCCTGACCGCGGCGGCTCCCGCCGCGGTCCTCACCGACGCCGCGATGCGGCCGCTGGCCGCGGACTCCTGCGCCAAGGCGGGGCTGCCGGAGCCGCTGGTGCTGCCCGCGGACCTCCCCGACGCGCAGAACGAGGCGCGCCGCGACGCGGAACTCGCCCTGCTGCAGTTCACCTCGGGCTCCAGCGGCACCCCCAAGGGCGTACGGGTGACCGCCGGCAACCTGGCCGCCAACGTCCGCGCCATCCACGGCTGGCTGGGCGTCACGAGCGAGGACTCCTGCTCGTCGTGGCTGCCGCTCCATCACGACATGGGGCTGATCGGCACCTTCCTCGGCTCCGTGGTCGCCCAGATCGACCTGTTCCTGATGACGCCGCTGGACTTCATCCGGTCCCCCGCGCGGTGGCTGGAGGCGCACGGCAAGCACGCCGTGACCATCACCACGGCGCCCAACTTCGGGTACGCGTACGCCGCTTCCCGGGTCCGCGAGGAGAGCCTGGCGGGCGCCGACTTCTCCACCTGGCGGGTCGCGATGAGCGGCGCCGAGCGCGTCGACCCCAAAGCGGCCGCGGACTTCGCCGTGCGCCTGAACCCGTACGGCTTCAGCACCGCCGCGTTCACGCCCTGCTACGGCATGGCCGAGACCACCCTCGCGGTCAGCGGGGTGACCCCCGGTACCGGGGCCAGGATCGTCCGGCCCGCCGGGTCCCTGGTCACCGGTGAACCGGTGACCGTCACCGGCACGGGTGTGCTGGGCTTCGACCGCCCCGAGGACCCGGCGCGCTGGCTCAGTTCCTGCGGCGTTCCGGTGCCCGGGACCACCGTCGAGATCGTCGACGACGACGGGAAGCCGCTGCCCGACGGGTCGTTCGGCGAGGTCCGGGTCTCGGGCTCGTCCGTCGCCCTCGGCTACCAGTCGCCCGACCCGGACGCCTCCGCCCCGTTCACCGAGGACGGCCTGCACACCGGCGACGCCGGATTCCTCCTCGACGGGGAGCTCTACATCGTCGGGCGGATCGGCGACAGCCTCAAGGTCCGCGGCCGGAAGGTGCACGCGGAGGACCTCGAAGCCGCGCTCGCGGCCGTCCCCGGAGTGCCGGCCGGCCGCTGCGCGGTGGTGCTGGGCAGCAGCCGCGGACAGGGCAGGGCGATAGCGGTCGTGGAGTCCACCGACGACCGGTGGCTGCCGGCCGCGACCACCATGCTGCGCACCACGCTCGACGGCTCCGTGGCGGTGACGGTGGTGCGCGCCCGGCGCGGCGTCATCCCGCGCACCTCCAGCGGCAAGCCGCGCCGCCGCCTGATGTGGCAGCAGGCCGCGGACGGCACTCTGCCCGGCGACGTACTGCACGACACGTTCAACGCCATGACCACGGCAACCGCCACGACGACGGCACGACTGGATGGGGCAGCGACATGACCGCCACTCCCGCGGGACTCGTTCTCGATGTGACCGAGACGGCGCCCGAGACCACCGCAGAACAGCGCGGCCGGCTCGCCGGATCGGCCGACCTCTACCGCCGCTGGGAGCGCCAGCAGTGGGCTGTGGCCGAGGTGAACCCGGCCAGGGACGCGCCCGTCTGGAACGTGCTGTCCGTGTTCTCCCGCAGCCAGATGCTCGGCGCCCTCGCGGAGCTGGAGGTCGGAGAGGTCGCGGTGACGCACACCCTGGGCTCGCTCATCGACGCCCCGCCGACCGAGGACGACCGCATCTTCCTGTGCACGCAGCTCGCCGACGAGGCACGGCACGTGCGCTTCTTCCAGACCTACCTGGAGCAGGGCTGCGGTGTCGCCCTGAGCGAGGCCGAGGGCACCGAACTCGAAGGCTCCGCCGACTACGCGGACGTCTTCGCCCCCGAGCTCACCCGCGTCACCGACTCGGTGCGCGCCAACCACGACGACCGTGACGCCTGGTACCGGGCGCTCGTCTACTACCACCTGATCACCGAAGGCGTGCTCGCGGCCACCGCGCTGCGCACCACCCGCTTCCTCGCCAAGCGGCTGAGGCTTCCGGCGCTCGAAGAGGGACTGACCAACGTCACGCGCGACGAGTCGCGGCACGTCTCCTTCGGACTGCGCGCGGCGCAGGACGGGGTCGCCGGCGGCTTCGCCCAGGTCGTGGAGGACGCCCACTTCGAGTCGATCGGCGCCGCCGCCTGGGTGCTGATCGGCCCGTCCCGCCACAACCCGGTGCCGATGATCCAGGCCGCCCTGCTCAGCCGCGCCGCCCAGTTGAACGGCGCGGTGGAGATCGCCCGCGAGCGGCTGCTCAAGCAGTTGCGCCTGGTCTCCCTCCCGCACCTCACGGAAAAGGCCGGAGTGGCCTGGGACCAGGCGGTCGACCGGGCCCTGGACGCCTACGAGGAACGCTGGAGCGCGCCTCACCCGATCAGGGCAGCGGCCGCGGTCACTTCCTGACACCCGATCCGTCCCTCCGACACCAGAATGCGAGCACTCATGGACAGCAGCACCCTCCGCGGAAAAGTCCGGCAGATCGTCGGCGAGATGAGCCCCCTCGGAGCACGTGAAGCGGACTCCGGCGACCGGCTCGTCGAGGAACTGGGCTACGACTCCCTGGCCGTCATCGAGCTCTCGCTCCGGATAGAGCAGGACTTCCAGCTCAACGCCCTGACGTCCGGCGGAACCCCCGACATCACCACCGTCAAGGACATCGAGGACTTCGTCGAGGAGCGGGTCGCCGCCTCCACCGACGCCGCCTGACAGCGCCCGGCCGGCGCCCCGGAGAAGAAGAGGACAGCACACGATGACCGAGGACCTGGGCCGTGAAGCGGCCGACCCGCTCTGCCTTCCGCACGAGGAGGCCGTGCGTCTGCTGCGCGACGCCCCCTGGCGGCGGCTCGCCGTGATGGGCGACAGCTTCGCCCAGGGTCTCGGCGGCCCCAGCGAGGGCTACGCGGACATACCGTGGCCCGAGCGGATCGCCGGGGCTCTCGGCGCCGGCCGGCCGGATTTCCAGTACCTCAACACCGGCGTGATGGGCAAGCGCACCAGGCAGGTACGCGCCGAGCAGCTCGACCAGGTACTGGCCTTCCGGCCGGACCTGGTCAATGTCGCCGTGGGCGGCAACGACCTGTTCGACGCCGAGCCCGATCTCGACGCGGTCGAGGCCGATCTCGACGCCGTCTACGCGGCGCTGCGGGCCCAGGGCGCCGACATCTTCGTCTTCACGGTCACCAACGTCTTCGACACGATTCCCGAACTCGCCGAGTTCCGTCACCGTGTCGACGCGCTCAACGAGCGGATCCGCGCGGTCGCGGGGCGCCACCAGGCGGTGCTCATCGAGATGTGGGACCACCCGGTGCGGCTGCGCCCGGCGCTGATGAGCACCGACGGCATCCACTTCGCCATGGAGGGACACGCCGCCCTGGCGGCGGAGATCGTCAAGGCCCTGTCCCGGCGGCTCAGCCAGGCCGGCGCGGAAAGCCAGGTGCGATGACCGGGAGCGACGGCGGAAACGGCGGGGCGCCGACCACCGCGCGCTACGTGGTGGTCGGCGCGGGCTCGGCCGGATGTGTGCTGGCCGCGAGGCTGAGTGCGGCGTGCGACGAGCCGGTGGTACTGATCGAGGCCGGTGGTTCGGACAGCAGGGCCGGGATCGCCATCCCGGCCGCGTTCCCGACGCTGTTCCGTTCCGAGGTGGACTGGGCGTACCGCACGGTCCCGCAGCCGGGGCTCGGCGGCCGGGCGCTCGACTGGCCGCGCGGCAGGACACTGGGCGGCTCGTCGTCGCTGAACGCGCAGATCTGGACCCGCGGCCACCGCGCCGACTACGACGGCTGGGCCAAGCAGGGCTGCGACGGCTGGTCGGCCGACGAGGTGCTGCCCTACTTCGAGCGGGCCGAGGACCGCGAGCCGGGCCGGGCCGGCGGCGCCAGGGACCGGGCGAACGCCGCCGCCGGTACCGAGGCCGGCTACGGTACGGGCGGCCCGGTCCGCATCGAGGACCTGCGCGACCCCAGTCCGGCCACCGCCGAGTTCCTCGCCGCCTGCGCCCAGGCCGGCATCGGCCCGCTGGACGGGGTGACCGCCCTGGAACCCGAGGGCGCGGGCCCGGTGCACACCACCCAGCGCGGCGGACGGCGATGGAGCGCGGCCGACGCCTACCTGCGCCCGGCGAGGGGGCGCGGCAATCTCGTCGTCATCACCGGCGCCCAGGTCGAACGGGTGCTGATCGACAACGGCCGGGCCGTGGGCGTCGCCTACTCCACAGCGGCGGGACCCGGGCGCATCCACGTCGACGGTGAGGTCGTCCTCGCCGCCGGTTCCATCGGCACTCCCCACCTGCTGATGCTCTCCGGCATCGGCCCGGCCGGGGAACTCGCCGAGCACGGCATCCAGGTGCACGCCGACCGGCCCGAGGTCGGCCGCAACCTCACCGACCACCTCTACGTACCCCTCGCGTTCGACGTGTACGGCACGGTCTCGCCGGGTGTGGAGGACCAGGCCACCGAGATCGGCGAGTTCATGAGCGGGCGCCGGGGGCGGCTGACCTCCAACATCGCCGAGGCGGTCGCCTTCCTGCGCAGCTCCGGCCATCTCACCGCCCCCGACCTGGAGCTGGTGTGGATGGTGCTGCCCTTCCTCGACCAGCGGCAGGCCGAACGCCGGCACGGCGTGACGCTCGGCACGGTGCTGCTGCGGCCCCGCAGCCACGGCAGCGTCCGGCTCGACCCCGCCGACCCGGCCGGCCCACCGCTGATCGACCCGCGCTATCTGTCCGACCCCGCGGGCGAGGACCTGCGGGTACTGGCCGCCGGGGTACGGCAGGCCCAGCGCGTGCTCAGCAGGCCCGCGCTGGCGGACCGCCTCGGCGACCCCCTGACACCGGGCGCGTTCGACTTGTCGGACCAGGGCGTGGAGGCACTGACCCGCGGATACGCCGAGACCCTCTTCCACCCCGTCGGCACCTGCCGGATGGGACCGGACCAGGACTCCGTGCTCGATCCGCGCCTACGACTGCGGGGGGTCGAGGGACTGCGAGTCGTCGATGCCTCCGTGATGCCCTCGATTCCCCGCGGCCACACCCACGCCCCCACGGTCATGCTCGCCGAGCGCGCCGCGGACCTCATCCTCACCGACGCGGCCGGTGCCGTGGCACACCGCTGATCCCAGACAACGAGAGGCTTCCGTCCCGTGACTGTCCACGCAACCGCAGAACAGGCCCACCGCATCATCAAGGGCGCGTCCCAGGCGGCCCTGAACGACGCCACGTTCACCGCGGTCCTCAAGGAGTACGACTTCTCCCTGCAGTTCGTTCTCAAGGACCCCCAGGTCGCGCTGCACATCGACAAGGACGGCGTCATCGACGGCGCCCCCCGCGGCGCCACCGTCCGCATCGAGGGTGAGGCCGACGCCCTGCACGAGGTCCTGCTGGGCCGCCTGACGGTCCCCCGGGCGATCGTCGAGCGCCGCCTGGTCGTGAAGGGGCGGGTGGTCTCGCTGCGCAGGCTGGCCGACCTGCTGCCCGTGCTCGGCCGGGAGTACTACGCGCGCGTCGCGCAGGCTGCCCAGCCCGCCTGAGCGCGGTACCCGCACGTCCCAGTCGCCCCTTGGCACAGACCGGAAGAATTCCAGCAGAAAGAGTGCAGCCGTGACCGTTACCGCCGAGATCGTCCCCAACGCGCCGACCCTCTCCGACCTGCGGGCGCTGCGCGCCGCTGCGATGCCCTCGATGTTCGACCTGCCGCCCGAGGTCGAGCTGCTGCGCGACGAGGTGCGCGAGTTCGCCCAGACCGTGGTCAGGCCCCGCGTGCTCGCCAACGATCTGGCCGCCGCCGACGACCTCGACTGGGACGTGGTGCGCGCCGGCCACGAGATCGGCCTGCTGCGGCTGACCGTTCCCAAGGAGATCGGCGGACGCGGCATGGGTGTGCTGGGCGTCGCCGTCGCCATGGAGGAGATCGCCGCCGTGTGCCCGAGCACCGCGCTCATCTTCGGCGCGTCGCTGCTCGGCCAGTCCGCGGTGCTGTTCTCCGGCGACCAGCAGCTCCAGGCCCGCTTCGTGCCGCCCTTCCTCGGCGACGAACCGGTGCTGGCGTGCAACGCCATCACCGAGGAGGTCTCCGGCTGCGACCTGCTCATCCCGGAGAACGCCGAACTCGCCGCCGACGTCATGACGGCCCGGCGGGACGGCGACGGCTACGTGCTCAACGGCATCAAGCGCTTCATCACCAACGGCAAGGTCGCCCAGTGGGCGACGGTGTTCGCCAATGTCGAGGGCCACCCGGGCGCCACCGGGCTGACCATGTTCGTCGTGCCGCTGGACAGCGAGGGCGTCACCCGCGGCCCGGTCGCCGACAAGATGGGCTACCGGGCCTGCCTGGGCACCACGCTCGTCTTCGAGGACGTGCGCGTGCCCGGGGAGAACGTCGTCCTCGGCGAGGGCAACGGCTGGAGCTTCATGTCCATCCAGTCCAACCAGGCGCGTTCCATCGTCGCCGCCATCTCCACCGGTGTCGCCCGGGGCGCCTTCGAGTACGCCAAGGAGTTCGCCGGCGAGCGGGTGCAGGCCGGAAAGCCGCTGTACGAGCACCAGTTCACCGCCCGCAAGCTCGCCGAGATGGCGGCGAAGGTCGAGGCGTCCAGGCTGCTCTACCTCCAGGGCGCCTACCAGGCCGACAACATGCTCCCGGCGCCGGTCTACGGTCCCGCCGTGGCCAAGATGTTCGCCGACCGGGCCGCCATCGAGGTCTCCGAGGAGGCCATGTCGATTCTCGGCGCCCGTGGCTACTGCCGCGAGTACGGCGTGGAGAAGCTGGTCAGGGACTCCTTCGGCGCGCGGATCTACGAGGGAACCCCCGAGGTGCTCGCCCTGGCGATAACCGGGGCCCTGTACGGGCGGCGGGTGTGAGCGCGGGCACCGCCGCCGAGCAGCCCGCGCGGATCGCGGATCCCGCACGGCCGGCCGGGTCGGAGGACGCCCGGCTGGCCGGCCGCCGTGACCGCTACATCGCCGACGTGCTGGCCCTGCACGACCGGGTCAGCCTGCGCGGGCTGGCCGCGCAGGTCGAGCCGTTGTATCTCGCCCGCCGTCCTGACGGGCTGACCGTGCTCGCCGTCCCGCAGTCCGGGCTGCCCGAACGCTACCGGCTGATGATCTACGGCTTCCGGCTCGCCCAGTACCTGCGGCTGAACTTCGCCAGCGACCGGGTCGCCCACGCCTGCGGCCTGTTCGCGGAGCCGTCCGGCTCGCACGGCGAGGAGATCCACGTCATCGTCCTGCAGGAGAGCACCGGGGCGATCCTGCGGTACGTGTCGTACCTCGGCACCCGTGATCCGCGGCCGCGGCCGGTCACCGACCCGGACCGGGCGCTCTTCCCCGCCGAGGTGGCCCATGGCGTCAACTTCTTCGACCACGTGCCACCGGCGGACTCCCCGCTCAGCAACGAGGTCTGGGAGATCAAACGGCTGGTGCAGCGCGGCTCCGAAACGGACACGCCGATCACGCAGCGGCTGCGCATCACGCTGGAGATGATCCTCTGCTTCTACTCCACGCTCCAGCGCCTCGATCCCCAGGCCAAGTACCTGATCGGTGACGGCGAGGAAGGGCTGGCGATCCGCCGGCTCACCCGCAGCCTCAAGGACATCACCGTCATCGAGGGCACCACGCCCCGGCTGCCGGAGGACGACCTGCTCGCTCCCTCGTACGTGACCCGGTCCGAGGTGAAGCCCTTCGTGGCCCGCGCGCCGCAGGGCGAGGAACTGGCCGAGCTCGTCCGGTGGATGCAGGCGGCAGTGTCCGGGACCGACCCGCTGTCCGGCTTCAGAGAGCTCGTTGCCCGCGTCGAGGGCCAGATCAGGAGGGTACGGGTATGAATGCCTCGTACGAGGCGGACGCCTACTACAAGGGCTTGACCGAGCGCAACCGGGGGCTCATCCCGGACGGGGCGCAGCGGCGGCTGCGGACCGGCAAGGTACTGGTGGCCGGCTGCGGTTCCACGGGCGGGGCGGCGATCGAGCCGCTGGCACGGCTGGGCATGGGCGCCTTCGTGCTGACCGAACCCGGCGAGTACGAGCTGAACAACCTCAACCGGCAGAGCGCCGGCCAGCAGGACATCGGCCGCAACAAGGCCGTGGTCGGCGCCGAACGGATCAGGGCCATTCACCCGTTCGCCGAGGTCACGGTGGACACCGGGGGCGTGCAGGCCGACAACGCCGCCCTGCTGCTGGACGGTGTCGACGTCGTCGTGGACGGGGTCGACGTGACCACGATGAAGGGCTGGCAGGCGAAGTACACGCTGCACGCCGAGGCGTCCCGGCTGGGCGTTCCGGTCGTCTCCGGGTACGACATGTCGGGCACGCAGCACGTCCGCTACTACGACTACCGGATCCCGCTCGAACCGCTGGCCGGCCAGGTCACCGAGCACGACCTGGCCAACGAGACGCTGTGGAACCTGCTGCTGCGGGTGATCCCCCGCGAGATCGTCCCGGCCGACCTGATCGCGGACATCACCGCACACCGCGGTGAGCCGGAGTACAGCGTCCCCCAACTCGTCTACGCCTCACACATGTTCGGCGTTCTGGCCGCCCGCTACGTCGTCGAGATCCTGGCCGGGAACCCCGTGCGCAGCGAGATCACCGTCGACCTGCACAGCCTCGTCGCACCGCAGAGTTAAGGAGTTTCCGATGACCACCGCAACCGACCGGCGCAACGCGGACCCGCTGGCCTGGCAGACCAAGAAGGCCGCACAGCTCCTGGTCGCCTCGGCCAAGCACTCCTACGACCCCAGAGTCGACGTCGACTGGGACGAGCCCCTGGTGGAGGGCAAGTGGTTCCTGCCGGAGAAGCGCATCTCGCTGTACGGCACCGAGCTGTACGACTCGCTGTCCATGGAGCAGAAACTCCTGCTCAGCCGTGAGGAGCTCGGGTCCTCGCTGGCGGCCGGGGTGTGGACCGAGCACATCCTGCTGCACCTGGTGTCGCGCTACGCCTACAAGCGCGACGTCACCAGCCCCCAGGTGCAGTTCGCGCTGACCGAGGTGGCCGACGAGGTCCGCCACATGATCATGTTCGCCCGGCTGGCGGAGAAGATCGGTGTGGACTTCTATCCCGTGTCCCCCCGGACGCACCGCAACGGGCTGCTGCTGAAGACCTTCGCACCGGTGCCGGCGCTGTGGGCCATGCTCCTGCTCACCGAGGAGTTCTTCGACCGCTTCCAGCGTGAGCAGGCGGCGGACGAGACGGTCCAGCCGATCGTGCGGACCGTCGCGCGCATCCACGTGGTGGAGGAGGCGCGGCACATCAGCTTCGCCCGCACCGAACTGGAGCGCTTCGTGCCCACCCTGTCCAAGCGGCGCCTGGAACTGCTGCGCGGCTTCCTGGCCAACGTGGTCAAGACGATCCGCCACGACCGCTACAACCCGCTGATGTACGAGCGGGCGGGGCTCGACCCCAAGACCGCGGTCGCGGTGGGCCGCAACAACCCCACCGGCGCCGTCAACGGCGCCTACGGGGCAGAGCGGCTCGCCCCGTACTACAAGAAGATCGGCCTGATCGGAGGCAAGTCCGAGAAGGTCTGGCGTGAGGCGGGCTGGCTCAAGGACCAAGAGGCCTGAGGGGACCGCGGTGGAGGACGACGGCTACGAAGGCCCGGCGGTACTGATCGTCGGGGAGGAGCGCTTCAGCGTCCGGGCTCGGCTCTGCGGCCAGTTCCAGCCGATCGACGGGCGCTACCGGTGGTACGGCCGGCTCGGGTCCGACGAGCGGCTGAGCCGGCTGGTCGGCGACCGCTCGACGGCTGTCGTCCTCCTGACCGAGGAGGGCGACGCGGAAGGGCGCATCACCGAACCCGACCTGTGGAACCGCTACCGGATCGAGGGGACCAGCGCCCCGCCGTTCCGGATTCCGCTCGGCCTCGGGGACGTCGGGGCGGAGTGAGCAGGCGCCGCCGGCCCGGAGCACCGGGGCCGGCCGGTGGCGCCGCAGCACGTGCGAGCAGAGAACAGCGCGGCCGTTACGGGCCGGTGAGCAGCGCGGCCGGTACACCAAATGCGGCCGTCGCGGAAATGCGCAAGGAAAGCGGAGGACGACCCATCCATGTGTTTTGACGAAGACGCGGTCCCGCCCGTGCCCGCCGTCCCGGACGCCGCGGTCGACGCCCGGTACCTCGAACTGACCGCCGCCGACGGGAACGTCTTCGGTGCCTTTTCGGCCGTTCCGGCGGGCGGCGCCGACACCTCCGTAGTGATCCTGCCTGATGTGCGCGGTCTGTACGGTTTCTACACGGAGCTGGCGAGGAGATTCGCGGAGCACGGGGTCGGGGCGGTCGTCTTCGACTACTACGGCCGCACGGCCGGCACCGGGAAGCGCGCGAAGGACTTCCCGTACCGCGAGCACATGACCAGGCTGAGTCCCCGCAGCCTCTACACCGACCTGGCGACGGCCGTCGCGCACGCCCGCGCTCCCGAGGGAGGCGGCGCCAGGGCCGTCCTGACCGTCGGCTTCTGCATCGGCGGGCGGATCGCGGTGGTCGCGGCGACCGGCGACCTCGACCTGGCGGGGGTCGTCGGCTTCTACTGCTGGCCCGCCGCGGGCCCCGACGGTTCACCCGGCCCGACCGGGCGGGCCGCGGAGCTGAAGTCCCCCGTGCTGGCCCTGATGGCCGGTGACGACCCCGGCATCCCGCCGAGCGACGTCACCGCCTTCGAGGAGGCGCTGGCGGCGGCCGGCGTCGATCACGAGGTGGTGACCTACCCCGGCGCCCCGCACAGCTTCTTCGACGCCAAGCGGTCGGAGTACGCGGAGGCGTCCGCGGACTCCTGGCGCCGCGTCCTGGCCTTCGCGGAGCGGGTGGGCGCGCCCGCCGGCGGGTGAGCGGCCGACCGGTGATACGTACCATCGGAATGTAGGTGCGTGTACGCTGTACGCGTGGCCAGGACTGGGGAGCGCCGGTGATGGAGACGACTCGAACGAGACCGCGGCCGACGCAGCGCGAGCGGTCGGACGGCACCATCGAGGCATTGCTGGCCGCAGCTCGTGAGCTGTTCGCGGCCCACGGCTACAACGCGACCTCCCTCGACGCCGTGTGCGGCGCCGCCCACGTCACCAAAGGGGCGCTCTACCACCACTTCAGCAGCAAGCGGCACCTCTTCCGCGCCGTGTACGAGAGGGAGCAGGTGCGGCTCGCCCGGGTCGTCGCCCGCGCCTACCGCGACTCGGAGCCGGACTCCTGGGAGGCCGTCTTCGCGGGATCGCGGGCCTTCCTCGCCGAGGTCCTCGCCTCCGACGCCCAGCGGATCAGCCTGCTGGACGCCCCGGGAGCGCTCGGCATGGACACGATGCGTGAGTTCAGCTCCGAGTGCCTGCTGATGATGCAGGAGGGCATCAGGCGTGCCGTGGCCCGCGGTGACATCGTCGCGCAGTCGGTGTCCGCGCTCAGCCACCTGCTGTACGGCGCCCTGTGCGAGACCGCGATGGCCGCCGCCCGCGCCGAGAACCAGAAGGCGGCTCTCGACGCGGGACTGGTCGAACTGCGCGCGCTGTTCGACGCGCTGGCGGTACGGTCCGGCGGGCGGGTGGGCGCGGCGTAGGCGCGCCGGCGCCGCCCGTGCGTCACGTCCGAACGGACGTGCCCGCCGGACGTCACGCGTCGGGCGGGCGCCGCTCGTGCCTGTCGCACGCAATCGGTCTTCCTGCGCACTCGCTCCGCGGGTGACCTCGTTCCTCGGCCGCCCGCTCCGCGAGCTCGGGCGTCAGCCCTCCGGCGGGGCGGTCGACGCACAGGGCCATGGTCATGGTCAGGTCGGCCAGGCTGAGACGGGGCCGGCCGAGCGCGTGCTCCGCGACCGCGGTCAGCGCCTGCGGGGTCCGGCCGCACAGCTCGATGATGCGGGTCATCGTCTCCTCCTCGGCCTCCACCCGCGCCTCCCCGAGAATTCCGGCGAGCATGCGCTCCGCCTGACGGTTGCTCAGCTCGCGCAGCCGCAGGAAGCGGACGGACCGCAATGCCTCCAGCTCTCTCAGCGACGACGCGCAGCGCGTGGTCACGACCACCGCGCCCGCCGTCACCCCCTTCAGCAGCCTGACAGCCCCTTCGTCGCAGACCAGGTCGTCCAGCACGATCAGCAGCCGCCGGTCGGTGACCGTGTCGCGGTACAACTCGGCGAGTTCGTCCGGTCCGGTGACCCGGCACGGCACACCGAGGCTCCGCAGGACGAGACGTATCAGTGCCTCCGGTTCCTGGATGTCCTGGTCGCCCTCGCTGCCGTGCAGGTCGACGAAGACCTGGCCGTCCGGGAAGCGAGGCGCCACCCGGTGCCCCCAGTGGACCGCGAGCGCCGTCTTCCCGATGCCCGGCGGACCCTCGATGACCCGGATGCTCGGTTCGGCGGCGGCCGACGCGACGAACCCGTCCAGCATCGCCAGTTCCTGCTCGCGACCCACGAGCCGGGGCCCGCGGGGAAGCTGATGCGGAATGCGCGCCGCCGCCGGGGCCACGCGCGGTGCCTGCGGGGCCTTCGCCGCCGGTCCCGGACCGGCCCGCAGGATGCGGGTGTACAGCTCCTGCGTCTCACTGTCCGGGTCGACCCCGAGATGACTGACGAGGCGGCGGCGCAACCCGGCGTACACGCCCAGTGCCTCGGCCTGGTGGCCCGACCGGTGGAGCGCGGTCATCAGGTTCCTGATGACGATCTCGTTGTCGGGATACCGCTCCGCGGTGGTACGCAGCTCAGGGAGCAGTTCCCGGTGACCGCCGAGCCGGAGTTCGACCTCGTGGCATTCGACGAGCACGGACAGCCGTTCCAGTTCGAGCAGCCGCCGGACCTCGTCGGCCCACGTCCCCGCCACGCCGCCCAGCGCGGTGTCCTGCCAGACGGCCAGCGCCTGTCTGAAGAGCAGGACGGACCCGCGGACGTCGTCGCCGCCGGCGCGCGCCAGGGCGACACGACGGCGGAAGCTGTGCACATCCACGCAGCGCTCGTCCACCTCGAGGACGTAACCACCGTGCCGGCGCAGCACCGTGGCCTCGGACGGGGGACCGGCGGCCTCGAACACGCCGCGCAGACGTGAGATGTAGGAGTGGACCATGTTGCGGGCCGACTGCGGGGGCTCGCTGCCCCAGGTCCAGTCGATGAGCTCGCTGGTCGGCACCGCTTCGTTCGCGTTCACCGCCAGCATCGCGAAGATCGCACGCTGCCTGGACTGACCGAGGTCCACTGCCTCGCCCGCCGCAGTCCGGTACTCCAAAGACCCCAGCAGCCGAACTAATCCCACGTTGGCTTCCCCTTCTGGTCACGTCGTTGTCGACCTACCTCTCACCCTAGGCTCGATGGGAGCGCTCGGACGGCCCGTCGAACGGTTGCGGTCACCCCGGGACTGTTCTGTGACGTCCCGTCACGGATGGAGAAATTCTTGATTTCCGACGGGTTCCGCGTCACCGGGTCTCAAGCTTTGTCCCACCACCGCCGTCGATGCTCTCCCCCGGCGAGACAGACGACTCGGTGTGGGGGAACGGCATGGGGACCATGGACCACGAGCGCCCGGACGAACGGTGGGACCAGCAGCGCTGGTTACTGGTGTTCGCCGAACGGGAGCGCCTGCTGCGCCTGGTCGCGGGCAGACTGGGCAGGTCCGCCGACGTGGAGGACTGCGTCCAGGAGGCACTGATCCGTGCCGCGACCTACGATCCGCTGGACGAGTCCAGGGTCGCCGCGCTGCTCACCACGATCACGCTGCGGCTGTGCGTGGACCAGCAGCGTCGCGCGGCGCGCGACCAGCGGCTGGCGGTACGTGTACACAATGTGCGGGGTACGGACGGGGGTGCGGACGTCGAGAGCCAGATGTGCGAACGGGCGGCCGGCGACTGGCTGCTGAAGCAGATCGAGAACCTCGGGGCTCGTGAACAGCAGGTGATGCGGGCCCGTGCGCACGGTATGTCCACCGCGGAGGCCGCGCAGGCGCTGAACATCACCCACAAGTCCGCTGAGAGCGCCTTCACGCGGGCCCGCAGCCGCCTGCACACCCTGTACCAGGAGGAGATGGCGCGCTGAGCCTGCGCTGGGGTTGAGCCTGTGCCGGGGGGCCTCGGCCGGTACTCCGGTCGGGCTCGGCTGGCTGTTCGTTGCGCGGAGCGGCGTGGCCCGCTCAGGCGGTCGGTTGCGGTCCACATGAGCGTTCCTCCTGAGCACGCCTCAGGAGGAACGTTGGTCTCAAAGACCACCGGCGCTACGTCGGCCACGTGGAGGTGCGCCAGGCGCCCGGGCCCGGGCGGGGGACGGGGCGGGGGACGAGGTGGGCGGGGTGGGACCACGCGTTCAGCCGGTGCGGGTCGTCCGTCTCAGACGTGAGTGCTGTCGCGCGGGCCTGGACGAGGGCGACGACGGCTGCCAGCTCCTCCGGGGTGGGGGTGCCCCGCTCTACCTTGATCACCATGGGACGGTTCCTCATCAGGGTCGGCCGAGGGGGGCTTACAGCGGGATGTTGCCGTGCTTCTTGGGCGGCAGCGCCTCGCGCTTGTTGCGCAGGGTGCGCAGCGCCTTCACCAGTTGGGCACGGGTCCGGGAAGGGGCGATCACCGCGTCCACGTAGCCGCGTTCGGCGGCGATGTAGGGATTCAGCAGGGTGTCCTCGTAGTCGGTGATGAGCTGCTGGCGAAGCTCCTCGGCCTCCTCCGGGGTGGACGCCTCGGCGAGGGTGCGGCGGTGCAGGATGTTGACGGCGCCCTGGGCGCCCATGACGGCGATCTGGGCGGTGGGCCAGGCGAGGTTGAGGTCGGCGCCCAGGTGCTTGGAGCCCATGACGTCGTACGCGCCGCCGTAGGCCTTTCGGGTGATGATCGTGATGAGCGGAACTGTGGCCTCGGCGTAGGCGTAGATCAGTTTGGCGCCACGACGGATGATGCCGTCCCACTCCTGACTGGTGCCGGGCAGGAAGCCGGGGACGTCGACGAAAGTGACCACGGGGATGTTGAAGCTGTCGCAGGTGCGGACGAAGCGGGCCGCCTTCTCGGAGGCGTTGATGTCCAGGCAGCCGGCGAACTGGAGCGGCTGGTTGGCCACCACGCCGACCGGCCGGCCCTCGATACGCCCGAAGCCGGTGAGGATGTTCGGCGCGAAGAGCGACTGGGTCTCCAGGAACTCGGCGTCGTCCAGGACGTGCTCGATGACCTTGTGCATGTCATAGGGCTGGTTCGCCGAGTCCGGGATCAGGGCGTCGAGTTCCAGGTCCTGGTCGGTGACGGCCAGGTCCGCCTGGGCGGGGAAGAAGGGGGCTTCTTCGAGGTTGTTGCTCGGCAGGTAGGACAGCAGCGCCTTGACGTACTCGAAGGCGTCCTTCTCGTCGCCCGAGAGGTGGTGGGCGTTGCCGGAGGTGGTGTTGTGGGTACGGGCGCCGCCCAGTTCCTCCATGCCGACGTCCTCGCCGGTGACGGTCTTGATCACGTCGGGCCCGGTGATGAACATGTGCGAGGTCTGGTCGACCATCACGACGAAGTCGGTGATCGCCGGGGAGTAGACCGCCCCGCCCGCGCACGGGCCCATGATCAGGCTGATCTGCGGGATCACACCCGAGGCGTGCGTGTTGCGGCGGAAGATCTCGCCGTACATGCCGAGCGAGGTGACGCCCTCCTGGATACGGGCGCCGCCGGAGTCGTTGATGCCGATCACCGGGCAACCGGTCTTCAGGGCGAAGTCCATCACCTTGACGATCTTCTCGCCGAAGACCTCGCCGAGCGCGCCGCCGAAGACCGTGAAGTCCTGGGAGAACACCGCCACCGGCCGGCCCTCGACCGTGCCGTAGCCGGTGACCACGCCGTCGCCGTAGGGGCGGTTGGCCTCCAGGCCGAAGTTGGTGGAGCGGTGCCTGGCCAGCTCGTCGAGCTCGGTGAACGACCCCTCGTCCAGGAGGAGTTCGATCCGCTCCCGCGCGGTCAGTTTGCCCTTGGCGTGCTGCTTCTCGACCGCCCGCCCGGAGCCCGCGTGCGTCGCCTCCTCGATGCGGCGGCGCAGGTCGGCGAGCTTCCCCGCGGTCGTATGGACGTCGTACTCCGGCTCGGCCATGGAGGCGGCTCTCCTGCTCTCGGCGGACCTTCGGTTTCGGGTGCGTGTGCTGGGTGCGTGCCCGCGGTGTGCTGGGCTTGATTGACCGACGGGTAACGCTGTCCCGTAGCGTAGTGGCGACGCTCGGATACCGGCACCGCTGTGTTCGACACATCCCGCGGCGACCACCGGGCCGCCTCGCGGGAGGTCCTTCTCCATGATCGCTCATAGGGTGGACTCATGACGCCCAGTCGCTGGTCCGATCTGGAACGACCGCCGCTCAACGCCGCAGCGCTGCGGAGGGCGGTGGTCACCCCCGGGGCCCTGTGGACCTCGCTCGACGTGGTGGAGGCCACCGGCTCCACCAACAGCGACCTCGCGGCCCGCGCCGCCCGGGGCGAGCCCGAGGGCGCGGTGCTGGTCGCCGAGGAGCAGACCGCGGGCCGTGGCCGCCTCGACCGGCGGTGGTCCGCCCCCGCGCGCTCGGGCCTGTTCTTCTCGGTGCTGCTCCGGCCGGGAGCCGCCTCGTCCTCCGGTACGGCGCCGGTTCCGGTGCACCGCTGGGGCTGGCTGCCGTTGCTGGCCGGAGTCGCCACCGCCACCGCGCTCTCCCGCGCGGCCGGCGTCGACACGGCTCTCAAATGGCCCAACGACCTGCTGATCACCGTGGCGGGCGAGGAACGCAAGGCCGGCGGCATCCTCGCCGAGCGGACGGGTGCCGACGGGGTGGTCATCGGCATCGGGCTCAACGTGTCGCTGAAGGCCGAGGAGCTGCCCGTGCCCACCGCCACGTCCCTGGCGCTCGCCGGCGCCGGCGGAACCGACCGCGACCCGTTGCTGCGGGCCGTCCTGCGGGCCCTCGACGAGTGGTACCGGACCTGGCGCGCGGCGGGCGGCGACCCGGTCGGGTCCCGGCTCCTGCAGACCTACGCGGCAGGGTGCGCGACCCTCGGCCGCCAGGTGCGGGCCGAACTGCCCGGCGGCGGCGAACTGGCCGGTACGGCGGTGGCCGTGGACGGCGACGGGCGGCTGGTCATCGCGGGGCCGTACGGGGAGCAGGCGGTCGCGGCCGGGGACGTGATCCACATGAGGCCGGAGCGGCGGGAGTGAGGCAAGCGGAGTGGGACAGGCGGGATTTTCCGCGGTTTCCGCCAGGTACGGCCGGAAGTAGGCGCCTGCAGGCAGCGGTGGAGAGTGAGCTACGGCACACCTGCCGTATCGTTTGAGGGGCTGCGTCGTCTCGATGATCGGAAGGGCTGTGCGCAGGGATTCCTCAGGGGCCGGGCGGTGAACGTGGACGACACGACCCCCCCGCCGAACGAGCCGTTCCGCTCGGTTCCGGGTGCCGACCCGGAGCCGGACGGTCTCGATGCCGCGGACGGCCCGGAGGCCACGGAATCCGGCGAGCACCCCCTCGCCCTCCGCCTCGAACAGCTCATCCTCGGCGCGCCCCGCCGCTACACCCCCTTCCAGGCCGCCCGTACCGCGGGCGTTTCCATGGACCTCGCCTCCCGCTTCTGGCGGGCCATGGGCTTCGCCGACATCGGCCAGGCCCGCGCCCTCACCGAGGCGGACGTGCTGGCGCTGCGCCGCCTCGCCGGGCTGGTCGAGGCGAACCTGCTGAGCGAGTCCATGGCGATCCAGGTGGCCCGGTCCACCGGCCAGACCACGGCCCGGCTCGCCGACTGGCAGACCGACTCCTTCCTCGAAGGGCTCACCGAACCGCCGGAGCCCGGCATGACCCGCGCGGAGGTCGCGTACCCCCTGGTCGAACTGCTCCTCCCGGAACTGGAGGAGTTCCTCATCTACGTGTGGCGCCGCCAGGTCGCCGCCGCCACCAGCCGGGTCGTCCAGTCCGACGACGAGGAGGCCGTCGACCGCCGGCTGGCCGTCGGCTTCGCCGACCTGGTGGGCTTCACCCGGCTCACCCGGCGGCTGGAGGAGGAGGAACTCGGCGAACTGGTCGAGGCGTTCGAGACGACCGCGGCGGACCAGGTCGCTGCGCACGGCGGCCGGCTGATCAAGACGCTCGGCGACGAGGTGCTCTTCGTCGCCGACGATCCGGGAACGGCGGCGGAGATCGGTATGCGGCTCATCGAGACGATGACGGGTGACGAGACGATGCCGGCGCTGCGGGTCGGGATGGCCTTCGGCACGGTCACCACGCGGATGGGCGACGTCTTCGGTACCACGGTGAATCTGGCGTCCCGCCTCACGTCGATAGCCCCCCGGGACGCGGTCCTGGTCGACGGCGACTTCGCGGAGGCCCTCGGCGAGGCGGGGGACGCGCCCATCTCCGAGGCCGAGGTCGACGCGTCCTCCTCCGAGAAGTACCGGTTCGCCCTTCAGCCGATGTGGCGCCGCCCGGTGCGGGGTCTGGGCGTGGTCGAGCCCTGGTTGTTGACGAGGCGGACGTAGGTTTCC
The DNA here is from genome assembly GCF_036524955.1 of Streptomyces sp. Lineage (GTDB taxonomy): Bacteria > Actinomycetota > Actinomycetes > Streptomycetales > Streptomycetaceae > Actinacidiphila. The sequence continues at coordinate 2,450 of NZ_DATDBG010000227.1, read as the reverse complement.
GTTTCCGGGGAGGTGCCGGTTTGCCTTTCGGCCGGTGTGGTGCCGCTCGGTGCGGGGTCTGGGCGTGGTCGGGCTGCTTCCGCGGAGGTGTCCCGCTTCCGGCCCGGACCGCGGCCCGGCGGCGTTCGCCGGCGCCCTTCGGCTCGCGCTGCGCCTGGCACCGCCGGGCCGCATGGAGCGGGCCGCCCGCCGTCGCGGTGGCGAAGCATGTCCGGGCGGGTGCCCCCGGCCCGGAACCGCGCGGGCCGGGGCAGGGCCCGGGAAACCGCCCCGCCCAGCGGCGAGCACCCCGGACGGCGCGGCTCGGCGGTGCCGGACACGCCGCGGGCCCACTCGGTGGCACGCGCCCGTGGCAGGATGGCGCCGCTGGTTCACGGTCGTTAACCGGGGAGGTCTGATGAGGGCTGAGGAGCGGTTCGGGGAGTACGTGGTGGTGCGGCGCCCCGCGGCGCGCGTCGCGGAGCTCGTGCTGGACCGGCCGAAGGCGATGAACGCCGTGTCGACGGGGATGGCCGCGGCGATCGAGGCGGCGTGCGCGGCGGTCGGCGCGGACCGCGAGGTCAGTGTGACCGTGCTGACGTCGTCCAGCGGGCGGGCGTTCTGCGTGGGCGCCGATCTGAAGGAGCGGAACGCGCTCAGCGACGCCGAGTTGGGGCGGCAGCGACCGCGTGCGCGGGCCGCGTACACCGGGGTCCTGGACCTGCCCATGCCGACCGTCGCGTCGGTGCACGGATACGCCCTCGGCGGCGGCTGCGAACTGGCGCTGGCCTGCGACCTGATCGTTGCGGACGAGACCGCGGTGCTCGCCCTGCCCGAGGTGTCGGTCGGGGTGATCCCGGGCGGCGGCGGTACGCAACTGCTGCCGCGCCGGGTCGGGGCCGCCAAGGCAGCCGAGCTGATCTTCACCGCGCGCCGGGTCCCGGCGGCGGAAGCGCTGACCCTCGGCCTGATCGACCACCTCGCCCCGGCCGGCGGCGACCGTGAGGCCGCGCTCGCGCTCGCCGACCGTATCGCCGCCAACTCGCCGGTCGGGCTGCGGGCCGCCAAACGGGCGCTGCGGCTGGGGCACGGCCTGGATCTGCGGGCCGGTCTTGAGGTGGAGGACGCCGCGTGGCGTACCGTCGCGTTCTCCGGTGACCGGGCGGAAGGCGTCGCCGCGTTCAACGAGAAGCGGGCGCCGCGCTGGCCGGGGGAGTAGGAAGGGCCGGGCGCCGGGCGGCCCGTCCCGCACCCCCCCGCTCACCCATACCCGGGCAAAGGCCCTAGCCTGGGGGGATGGTTGACGAAGGGACGGCCGATCTGCGGCTCCGCGCGGTCGTCGAACTCGCCCAGGCGCTGGCGACCGCGCAGACGCCACGCGCCTCGGTACGGGCCGGTGCGCGCCGGGCGCGGCTGGCGATGGGCGGTTCCTTCGCGGCGGTCTCCGCGTGGGAGCGGGAGACCGGCCGGCTGCGCGTCCTGGTCAACGACGGCGACCTCGCGCCCGGCGAGGAACCGGAACCGGACGACGAGTCGTACTCGGTGCACGACTTCCCGGAGATCGCGGAGCTCCTGCACGGGACGTGGGCGGGCGGCGGGGAGCCGCACGCCTGGGTGGAGACCGCGGACGGGTCCGGCTCCTCGCCGGGCGGAAGCAGTTGGGGGCGGGCGGCGGCGCTGCGGCGGCGCGGGCGGGGGAGTTGTGTGGTCGCGCCGATCGTGCTGCACGGGCGGGCCTGGGGCGAGCTGTACGTGGCCCGCGGCGTGGGGGAGCCCGGCTTCGGGCGGGAGGACGCGGACTTCGCGACCGTACTCGCGGCCCTCATCGCCGCCGGGATCGCGCAGACCGAACGGCTCGCGGAGGTGCGGCACCTGGCGTTCACCGATCCGCTCACCGGGCTGGGCAACCGCCGCGCGGTGGACAGGCGGCTGGACGAGGCGCTGGAACGGCACCGGGCGGACGGCGCGGTGGTCAGCCTCGTGGTCTGCGACCTCAACGGTCTGAAAAGGGTCAACGACGAACTCGGGCACGCGGTCGGCGACCGGTTGCTGGAACGGTTCGGTTCGCTGCTCTCCCTGTGCGGCGCCATGCTGCCGGGGAGCCTGGCCGCGCGGCTCGGCGGTGACGAGTTCTGCGTCGTCGCGGTGGGGCAGACCGCGGACGAGGTGGTCGCGGCGGCGGACGAGTTGTGCCGGCGGGCGGGGGAGCTGGACGTGGGTGAGGGGGTGGCCTGCGGGGTCGCCTCCACGGGCGACCCGATCGGGCCGGTGCGGTCGGCGCGGCGGCTCTTCCGGCTGGCGGACGCGGCGCAGTACCGGGCGAAGGCGCTGCGGGCCGAGCATCCGGTGGTGGCCGGGCGGGAGGGGCCCGAGGACCCTGTGGTGCGGCTCGCCGACTCCCCGCCGCCGCGGTCCCCCGCGGAGCGGCGCACCCTCCGCGGCCGGCACCTTTAGCGCCGCGTCGGCCCCGT
>NZ_DATDBG010000226.1:0-12521 GCF_036524955.1 Streptomyces sp. | reverse complement strand
ACCGGTGACCACGGCGGCGGTGCTGACCACGGCGTCCACCAGGCGGAGGGTGTCGCTCTCGCCACGGGCGGCGCGGGCCTTCTTGATGTTGGTGAAAGCGCTGACCGCCGAGGTGCCGATGGCCAGGTAGGTGCCGGGCTTGGACTTCTTGAAGCCCTTGGCCTTCTTCAGGGTGCTGGTTGTCTTGTCCTCGGTCTTGTCGCTCACAGTTGCGGTGCCTCCTCAAGCAGCGGATGGCCCCACTTCGTCACGAAGGCGGCCTCGACGGCGGCGCCGACCCGGTAGAGCCGGTCGTCCTTGAGCGCGGGCGCGATGATCTGCAGACCCACCGGAAGACCATCCTCCGGGGCCAGGCCGCAGGGCAGCGACATGGCCGCGTTCCCCGCCAGGTTGGCCGGGATGGTGCACAGGTCGGCGAGGTACATCGCCATCGGGTCGTCCGCCCGCTCGCCGATCGGGAAGGCCGTGGTGGGCGTGGTCGGGGACACGATCACGTCGACCCGCTCGAAGGCCTGCTCGAAGTCCCTGGTGATCAGGGTGCGGACCTTCTGGGCCGAGCCGTAGTAGGCGTCGTAGTAGCCCGAGCTGAGCGCGTACGTGCCGAGGATGATGCGGCGCTTGACCTCGGGCCCGAAACCGGCCTCGCGGGTGACCGCGGTGACCTCCTCCGCGGACCGGGAGCCGTCGTCCCCGACCCGCATGCCGTACCGCATCGCGTCGAAGCGGGCCAGGTTGCTGGAGCACTCCGAGGGCGCGATCAGGTAGTACGCGGCCAGCGCGTACGTGAAGGACGGGCAGGACAGCTCCACGATCTCGGCGCCCAGCTCGCGCAGCAGCTCCACCGACTCGTTGAACCGCTGGACGACGCCGGGCTGGTAGCCCTCGCCGCCGAACTCCTTGACCACGCCGACCCGCATGCCCCTGACGTCGCCGCTGCGGGCCGCCTCGACCACCGGCGGGACCGGCGCGTCGATGGACGTGGAGTCCAGCGGGTCGTGGCCGGCCAGCACCTCGTGCAGCAGCGCCGCGTCCAGCACGGTACGGGCGCAGGGTCCGCCCTGGTCCAGGGAGGAGGAGAAGGCGATCATGCCGTAGCGGGACACCCCGCCGTAGGTGGGCTTCACGCCGACCGTCGCGGTGACCGCGGCGGGCTGCCGGATGGAGCCGCCGGTGTCCGTGCCGATGGCCAGCGGCGCCTGGTACGAGGCGAGGGCCGCGGCGCTGCCGCCCCCGGAGCCGCCGGGGATACGGGTCAGGTCCCACGGGTTGCCGGTCGGGCCGTAGGCGCTGTTCTCGGTGGAGGACCCCATGGCGAACTCGTCCATGTTGGTCTTCCCGAGGATCACCACGTCGGCGGCCTTCAGCCGCTTGGTGACCGTGGCGTCGTAGGGCGGGAGCCAGCCCTCCAGGATCTTGGAGCCGCAGGTGGTCGGCACGCCCTCGGTGGTGAAGATGTCCTTCATCGCCAGCGGCACACCGGCCAGCGGGCCCAGTTCCTCGCCCGCGGCGCGCTTGGCGTCCACGGCGCGGGCCTGGGCGAGCGCGCCCTCCCGGTCCACGTACAGGAAGGCGTGCACCTTCTCGTCCACGGCCTCGATCCGGTCGAGGTGCGCCTCGGCGACCTCGACGGCGGTCAGCTCGCCGGCCGCGATCCTCGCGGCGGTCTGGGCCGCGGTGAGCCTGATGATGTCCGTCATGAGGTCAGTCCTCCCCGAGGATCTGCGGCACCTTGAAGCGCTGCTGCTCCTGCGCCGGGGCCCCGGACAGCGCCTGCTGCGGGGTCAGCGACGGCCGGACGGTGTCCGCGCGCATCACATTGGTCAGGGGCAGCGGGTGCGAGGTCGGCGGTACGTCCTCGCCGGCCACCTCGGACACGCGGGCTACGGCGCCGATGATGTCGTCGAGCTGTCCGGCGAAGTGGTCCAACTCTTCCGCGGAGAGCTCCAGACGTGCGAGCCGGCCGAGGTGGGCGACCTCCTCGCGCGTGATGCCAGGCATGCAGCGATCCTCTGGGGGTGAGATGTCGATTGTGGACCCAATCCTATGGGCCCGTGCCCACCCATCGCGAAACGGTTCCCCGCGGGGCCGACGGGGAAAGCCGCCCCCGCCCCGGGGGCACGGCTCCCCGGCCCGCCGGTTCCCGGGGGCGGGAGAAGGGGTCGGCGCCCCCTTCTCCCACTGCGGCGACGCGCGAGCACGACGGCGCTGAGCGGCGGTGCCGGACCCAGGAGGAACTGCTTGCGGCCGCGCCACCGGGCTCCACCCTCGACGGCGCCCGACCGGCAGTACCGGACCCGCCGAAACCCGCTTGCGGCCGGCGCGGCGCACCCGGCCCTCGTGGGGCCCCGCCCGCCACCGGGCTCCACCCTCGACGGCCCTGACCGGCGGTGCCGGACCCGTCGAAACCCGCTTGCGGCCGGGCCGCCGGGCTCCACCGCCGCGCGTCCCGCCACGGCGGCGGAACGGACCTGGACGGCGATGGCATGGGGGTGCGGCGGAGGAAAAGCGCTGGACGACCGTGACGTGGGGTGCGGTTGGCGGAAAGAGGCTGGACGGCCGTGACCTGGGGGTGCGGCGGCGGGCGTGGCGTGCCGTCGCTCCGTCACCGGAAGCAGGGGGCGACCGCGGAACGAGGGCGGATTACGTCGCCGCTGCCCGCCCGGAAGGGCGCTCCGTGGGGGAGTGTTCGGGCTCGGGTTCGCATCCGCAGGCCCGGAGGGCGGGCGGGTCGGCCGCAGCCGGGGCGGAGGCCGGCCGCTGCCAGCCGCGCTCACCGCGGGCGCGCAGCCAGTTCGTGGTCTCCTCGGGCGGCATCGCCGCGGCGACCAGCCAGCCCTGGACGGCGTCGCAGTGCAGGTCCCGCAGCCGTTCCCAGGTCTCGTCGTCCTCGACGCCCTCGGCGACCACCAGCAGCCCCAGGGAGTGGGCGAGGTCGACCGTGCAGCGCACGATCTCCGCGTCCTCGGCGTCCACGACCAGCCGGGCCACGAAGGACCGGTCGATCTTCAGCTCGCTGACCGGCAGCCGCCGCAGGTGGACCAGCGAGGAGTACCCCGTCCCGAAGTCGTCCAGGGACATCTTGACGCCGTGCCCGGTGAGCCCGTTGAGCGTGTCCGCGGCGCGCTGCGGGTCCTCGAGCAGGACGTGTTCGGTAATCTCCAGTTGCAGCGATCCCGGCGGCACCTGGTGGCGGGCCAGTCGCGCCGCGACCGCGCCGGCGAACCCGGGACTGTGCACGTCGCGGGGCGAGACGTTGACCGCCACGGGCACGTCCAGCCCCATCTGCCGCCACCGGGCGACCTGGGCCAGCGCGGTGTCCAGCACGTACTCGGTGAGCTGCGGCATCAGCCCGGAGGTCTCGGCCATGGTGATGAACTCGTCCGGGTTGACCCGGCCTCGCTCCGGGTGCACCCACCTCACCAGCGCCTCAAGCCCGGCCACCTGCCCGTCGAAGCGGACCTTGGGCTGGTAATGGAGTTCGACGTCACCCGCGTCCAGGGCGCGCCGCAGGTCGCCGAGGAGGCCCAGCCGGTCGGGCGTGTTGCCGTCGCGCGTGACCTCGTAGACCTCCACGCCGCTGCGGTCGCGCTTGGCCTGGTACATCGCCACGTCCGCCCGCCGCAGCAGCCCTTCCGCGTCCAGCGCGTGGTCCGGGAAGACCGCGACCCCGGCGCTGGCCTCCAGCACCAGAGTCAGCCCGTCGAGGCTGAGCGGTGAGCCCAGGGCGGCGACCAGCGTCCTGGCCACCCGCTGGGCGCGGGTGGGCGAGTCGCAGGCGGGCAGCAGCACCGCGAACTCGTCGCCGCCGAGCCGGGCCGCCTCGGCGCCGCGCGGCAGGGCGAGCCGCAGCCGGTCGGCGATCTGGAGCAGCAGCCGGTCCCCCGCCAGGTGCCCGAGGGTGTCGTTGACGGACCGGAACTTGTCGAGGTCGATGAGGATCAGCCCGACCCTCCCCGGGACCCCCGTCCCGCCGTTCCCCCAGCCTCCGGCCGGTGGGGGCACCGCCCAGCCGCCAGGCTGGGGTGGGGGCGCCGCCCAGCCGCCAGGCTGGGGGAGGATCCCCGTCTCGCTTCGCTCGCGCGCGGCGTCCAACGCGGTCCGGGTGCGTTCCAGCAGCCACTGACGGTTGGGCAGGCCGGTCAGCGGGTCGCGCAGTTGCTCCTCGGCGCGGGCGTGCGCGATCCACAGGGTGGAGTCCAGTGCGATCAGCGGCACCGAGAACAGCGGGAGCAGTACGGGCATGCCGCAGGAGACGACGAGGATCAGCGGGGAGATGCCGAGCAGGGCGACGCCGACCATGCCCTGCCGGATCAGCGCGGTACGGGCCACCGTGGGCAGGGCACCGCCGCGCGGCGCGAACGCCCACCACAGCAGGGCCCGGGTCACCGCGAGGTAGGTCAGCGCGGCCGCCGCGACGGTCGGCACGGCCGACACCGACCACTGCTCGGGGTTCCAGGGGTGTTCCACGGAGGGTTGGGAGCCGAGCAGGGCCAGTACGACCGAGCCGGCACCGATGCCGAGGATGTCGATGGCGCCGTGCAGCGCGGCCTGCCGCCAGCGGTGGCAGCGGACCGCACCGACCAGCGTCACCACGGCGAGGCTGATCAGCACGGCGGGCACCCAGCCGTAGAGCAGCAGGATCGCCAGGGTGAGGGCGGCGCCGGAGCCGGTGCCGCCCCACCAGCGGTCACGGCCCATCGCGACGAGGTGGCCCACGATGATGCCGGTGAGGACGGCGTAGGCCCAGCCGGTCGTGCCGCCGGGGAACAGCGCGTGGCCGCTGTGCAGTACCCGGATGACGCCCGCGGTCAGCGCCGCCGCTGCGACGGCCGGCACCGCGATCCGTACCACCGGCCGTGGGACGACGGGGAGTACAGAGGCGGCCGGGCTACCGGGCAGCGGCGCCGCTCCGGCGCTCTCCGTCGGTTCCATGCCCGTCCCTCTCGCAGCCTGGTGCCTGGTGAAGCAAGCAGGTGCACGCCCGTCGGCAGCCGCCGCGGAGAGCCGCTGGGGCCGCTGGTCGGTCTTACCGGCGGTCGCGCCCCTCAACAGTAGGCCGCCAGGCGCCGCCTCGGGCACCGATCCGCTGCGGTTGCCCGAATGCGACCTGGGGGATCACCGATTTCGGAAATGGTCCGATCGGGTGACATCTCCGGGTTATTCAGCTGGATTCGGCGCCGGATTCCACGGATTCCGCAGGGTTCACCGCCACTTCCCGGGCAGCGTCGGGACCTTGTTCGAGGAGTACCCCGAAGCCGCCCTCGTCCAGCACCGGCACCTTGAGCTGGACCGCCTTGTCGTACTTGGAGCCGGGGTTGTCGCCGACCACCACGAAGTCCGTTTTCTTGGAGACCGACCCGGTGACTTTCGCACCGCGGCTGCCCAGTGCCTCCTTTGCGCCATCCCGGGTATGGGAGGCGAGCGTTCCGGTCACCACCACGGTGAGTCCTTCCAGCGGCCTCGGTCCTTCGTCCGAACCCTCCTCCGTCAGCGTGACTCCGGCGGCGCGCCACTTCTCGATGATCTCCAGGTGCCAGTCCTCGGCGAACCACTGCTTGACGGAGGCGGCGATGGTCGGGCCGACGCCGTCCACGGCGGCCAGTTCCTCCTCCGCGGCGTCCTTGATCCGGTCCAGGTCGCGGAACTCGCGGGCCAGCGCCTCGGCGGCGACCGGGCCGACATGACGGATGGACAGGCCGGTGATGATCCGGGCGAGCGGGCGGTGTCTGGCGGCGGCGATGTTCTCCAGCATCGCCAGCGCGTTCTTCTTCGGCTCGCCCTTCTGGTTGGCGAAGAAGGTGACGATCTTCTCCTCGCCGGTGGCCGGGTCGCGCTTGGGCAGACCGGTGTCCTGGTCCAGGACGTAGGAGCGGATCGGCAGCAACCGCTCGATGTCCAGGCTGAACAGGTCGCCTTCGTCCTTGAGCGGCGGCTCGGCGGGTTCCAGCGGCTGGGTGAGGGCGACCGCCGCCACGTAGCCGAGCGCCTCGATGTCCAGGGATCTGCGGCCCGCGAGATAGAAGATGCGCTCACGCAACTGGGCCGGGCAGTAGCGGGCGTTGGGGCAGCGCAGGTCGATATCAGCCGCCCTCGCGGGCTGGAGGGCGGTGCCGCAGTCCGGGCACTCGGCGGGCATCACGAACTCCCGCTCGCTGCCGTCCCGCAGGTCCACCACCGGGCCGAGGATCTCCGGGATGACGTCACCCGCCTTCCGCAGTACCACGGTGTCGCCGATCAGCACGCCCTTCTTCTTGACGACCTCCTGGTTGTGCAGGGTGGCGAACTCGACCTCGGAGCCGGCCACGGTGACCGGTGCCACCACCGCGTACGGCGTGACCCGCCCGGTGCGGCCGACGCCGACCCGGATGTCCACCAGCCTGGTGTTGACCTCCTCCGGCGGGTACTTCCACGCGAGGGCCCAGCGCGGCGCCCGTGAGGTGGATCCGAGGCGTCCTTGCAGCGGGATCTCGTCGATCTTGACGACCACGCCGTCGATCTCGTGCTCGACGTCGTGCCGGTGCGCGCCGTAGTAGTCGATGAACTCCCGTACGCCGGCCAGCGAGTCCCGCACCGCGTTGTGCCGGGCGGTGGGCAGGCCCCACTCGCGCAGCAGCCCGTAGGCCTGCGACTGGCACTCGATGTCGAAGCCGCGGCGGGCGCCGATGCCGTGCACGACCATCCGCAGCGGGCGGGTCGCGGTGATGCGCGGGTCCTTCTGCCGCAGCGAACCGGCCGCCGCGTTACGGGGGTTGGCGAACGGCTTGTCCCCCGCGGCGACCAGACGCTCGTTCAGCTCCTCGAACTTCTCACCGGGGAAGTAGACCTCGCCGCGGATCTCCACCAGGTCCGGCACCCGGTCGCCGGCCAGCCGGTCGGGGATGTCGGCGATGGTGCGGACGTTGGGCGTGATGTCCTCGCCGGTGCGGCCGTCGCCCCGGGTGGCGGCACGGGTCAGCCGCCCCTGCTCGTAGGTGAGGTTGACCGCGAGACCGTCCACCTTGAGCTCGCACAGGAAGTGGTACGGACTGCGGTCGTTCTCCGGCGGGCCCAGTTCGGCGGCGATCCGGTCGGCCCAGGCGGTCAGCTCCTCCTCGGCGAAGGCGTTGTCCAGCGACAGCATCCGCTCGCGGTGCTCGACCGAGGCGAAGTCCGTCTCGTAGGCGCCGGCGACCTTCTGGGTGGGCGAGTCGGGCGTGCGCAGCCCCGGGTGCTCGTCCTCCAGCGCTTCCAGCCGCCGCAGCAGCCGGTCGAAGTCCGCGTCGCTGATGACCGGCGCGTCGTTGACGTAGTAACGGAAGCGGTGCTCTTCGACCTGCTCCGCCAGGCGCGCGTGCTGCTCGCGCGCCTCGGCGGGGATGTCCGCCCGGCCGGCGTCCTCAACGGCTGCCACGATTCCGTCCTTCCTCACTCAGGGTTGTCGACGAGCGAGCGAGCCGCTTTCCCGCAGTGCGTGAGCGCGGCACGGGCATAGGCCGGCGAGGCCCCCGCCAGACCGCAGGACGGGGTGACGGCGACGGAGGTCCCCAGTGCCCCCGGTGCCAGCCCCAGCCTGCGCCACAGCGCCCGAACACCCCCGACGCTACCCGCAGGGTCCGACAATGGGGCATCCGTGCCGGGGACGACGCCGGTGAACAGCGCGGTGCCGCTTTCGGCGGCCTCACCGAAAGCATCCCAGTCACGCTCGGTGAGCAGGTCGAAGTCGAAGGAGATACCGGCCGCGCCGGCCCGGCGCAGCAGGGCGAACGGTACGTCGGGGGCGCACGAGTGGACGGTGACGGGTACGCCCGCGGCCCCGATCAGCCCCCGCAGCGTGGACTCCACGACGGCGCGGTCCACCGCGCGGTACGTCTGGTAGCCGCTGGCCGTCCTGACCTGACCGCGCAGTACCGGGGTGAGCGAGGGCTCGTCGAGTTGCAGGACGAGGCGGGCGCCGGGCACCCGCCGCGCCAGGTCGTCCAGGTGGGCCCGCACCCCCTCCGCGAGCGACGCGGCGAGGTCCTGCACGGCCCCGGCGTCCCGCAGCGCGGCTTCCCCGGTCTTCGTCTCCACCGCCGCCGCGAGCGTCCACGGACCCACGACCTGCACTTTCAGCAAGCCCTCGTACCCTTGGGTGAACTCCTCCAGGGCGTCCAGGTCCTCCCCGAGCCAGCTCCACGCCCGCTTGGTGTCCCTTCCGGGCCGGTCCCCGAACCGCCACCCGCTCGGTTCCACCCGCGCGTACAGCTCGACCAGCATCCCCAGGGTCCGCCCGATCATGTCCGCGCCGGGCCCCCGGGCGGGCAGCTCGGGCAGGAACGGCAGCCTGTCGACGGCCTCCACGGCGACCCGGGCGGCCTCCCGCGCGTCTCCGCCGGGCATCGACCCGACCCCGGTAGCGGTTCCCTCGGGCAGCGTGAACACATCTTCATTACTCACGCGGGAAGAGTAAGTCACGGCCTCTGCCGGCGGCGGCCGCTCCCGCACCACCCCGAGGGCACCCGCGACGCGTACGAGGCCCGCTACACCCCCGGCCGGACCGTCACGTCCGTCATCTCCGCGTCCCGCGGCAGGTCCAGCGCGGCCAGCACGGCGCTCGCCACCGACTCCGGGTCGATCCACCGCGAGGGATCGTACGCCTTGCCCTCCTGCTGGTGGACCTTCTGCTGCATGGGCGTGGCGGTGCGACCGGGGTAGACGGAGGTGACGCGTACGCCCCCGGCGTGCTCCTCGGCGCGCAGCGAGTCCGCGAGCGCCCGCAGGCCGTGCTTGCCGGCCGCGTACGCACCCCACTCGGCGTGCGCGGTGAGCCCGGCGCCGGAGTTGACGAAGACGACGTGGCCGCGGGAGAGCCGCAACTGGGGCAGCAGCAGCCGGGTCAGTTCGGCCGGGCCGACCAGGTTGACCGCGAGGGTCTCGTTCCACACCTTGGGGGTGAGGTCGCCGATCCGGCCGAGTTCGACGACGCCCGCGACGTGCAGCAGCGAGTCGAGGCGGTCCGGCGGCGCCTGGTGGCCGATCGCCCAGGACAGCCGGGACGGTTCGGCGAGGTCGCCGACGAGCGTGTGCGCGCCGGGGAAGCGCGCCGCCAGTTCCTTCGCCCGGCCGGCGTCCCTGGCCAGCAGCCACAGCTCGTCGCCGCGTGCCAGCAGCCGGCCGGCCACCGCGGCGCCGATCCCGGAACCGGCCCCGGTGACGAGGTGGACGCTCACACGCGCTCCTTGAGGTAGGCCATCGCCGCGTCGGCGTCGTCGGCGAAGTGGAGGAGGTCGGACAGCGGCAGCGGCAGGAAGCCTTCAGCCTCCATCCTGCGGAACTGGTGCTCGAGCCCGTCGTAGAAGCCCGCGGTGTTCAGCAGTACCACCGGTTTGGCGTGCAGCCCGTGCTTCTTCAGCTCCATGATCTCGGTGGCCTCGTCCAGCGTCCCGGTGCCGCCGACCATGATCACGACCGCGTCGGAGCGCAGCAGCAGCTCGGCCTTGCGGTGGGCCAGGTCCCGGGCGATCACCATCTCGTCGGCGTTCTTCCTGGCCACGTCGTGCAGGAACTCCACCGACACGCCGATCAGCTTCCCGCCGGCCTCCTGCACCCCGTCCGCGACGACCTTCATCAGCCCCGCGTCCGACCCGCCCCACACCAGCGTGTGCCCGCCCTCCCCGATCAGCCGGGCGAACTCCTTGGCGGGGGCGGTGTACTGCTCGCCGAGTTCGGCGGCGGACAGGAACACGCCGATGTTCATACGGTCGCCGGAGCGTTCGTACGGTCGGGGGTGCTCGTACGGTCCCCCGCGCTCGTACGGCCGCCCCCGCCCGCCCGGTCCGTCGTGGCGATCGTCGCCGAGCCGACGACGCGCGTGCCGTCGTAGAGGACGACCGCCTGTCCCGGCGCGACCCCCCGGACCGCCTCGGCGAACCGTACCCGCAGCTCGCCGCCGGTCAGCTCGGCCGTCACCGGTACGTCCTCGCCGTGTGCCCTGAGCTGGGCGGTGTACGCGGCCGGGCCGGTCGGCGGGGTGCCGCACCAGCGGGGGCGGATGGCGGTCAGCGCGGTGACGTCCAGGGCCTCGGCCGGGCCGACGGTCACGGTGTTGTTCACCGGGGAGATGTCGAGTACGTAGCGGGGCTTGCCGTCGTCCGCGGGGACACCGATGCGCAGGCCCTTGCGCTGGCCGATCGTGAAACCGTACGCGCCGCTGTGCGTGCCCACGCGCTCGCCGCTCCGGTCGACGATCGCGCCCTCCTCCGTGCCGAGCCGCTTGGCCAGGAAGCCCTGGGTGTCGCCGTCGGCGATGAAGCAGATGTCGTGGCTGTCCGGCTTCTTCGCGACCGCCAGGCCCCGGCGCTCGGCCTCGGCGCGGATCTCCTCCTTGGTCGTCCGGGTGTCGCCCAGCGGGAACATGGCGTGCGCGAGCTGCCGCTCGTCCAGCACACCGAGGACGTACGACTGGTCCTTGGCCATGTCGCTCGCCCGGTGCAGCTCGCGGCTGCCGTCCTCGTTGACGGCGACCGTCGCGTAGTGCCCGGTGCACACCGCGTCGAAACCGAGCGCCAGCGCCTTGTCCAGCAGCGCGGCGAACTTGATCTTCTCGTTGCAGCGCAGGCACGGGTTGGGCGTGCGCCCGGCCGCGTACTCGGCGACGAAGTCCTCCACGACGTCCTCGCGGAACCGATCGGCCAGGTCCCACACGTAGAAGGGGATGCCGATGACGTCGGCGGCGCGCCGGGCGTCGCGGGAGTCCTCCACCGTGCAGCAGCCGCGCGCGCCGGTCCGGAAGCTCTGCGGGTTCGCCGAGAGGGCGAGGTGCACGCCGGTCACGTCGTGCCCGGCCTCCGCGGCCCGGGCCGCCGCGACGGCGGAGTCCACCCCACCGCTCATCGCCGCCAGCACCCGGAGCCGCTCGCGCGGGGCACTCTCAAGGAAGTCGTTCACCCGTCCAGGGTAAGGGGTGCTCGACGGGGGGTGCGGGAATTGCGGTCAGCCCCCACCGGTCGGCACCCACCCCGGACACGGACCGGGACGATCTCGGCGGGGTCGGGGTCCACTGCCAGGTGCGGCGACGTCGTGGCCGGCCGCCGCGCTTCCCCGCGGCCTCGGACCGTGTCCGACGCCTGCCGGGAACGAGCGGGCGACCAGGGGCCCGGTCCAAATGGGCCCCGGGCCGACGAGTCGGCCCGGGGAGGGCTCCGTGCGGGAGTGACGCCCTGCCGTGCGGACGCCGTGAGAGATCAGGGTGGACCTCTCGGGTCCGGGGGTCAGGCCCTGGACGTGGAGGCGGCCTCGGGCCCCTGGGTGTCGCGCGCCGCCGCGGGAGCCGGACCGACGCGGCCGGTGAGGACAGGCCGGCCGGAGAAGCTCCCGCCGGTCACCGTCCTTCCGTGTCCGCGAAGAGTCCCCTGCCCCACCAGTCGTCCTTGCCGCGGACTCCGGGCGGGACCGCGAAGAGCGCCGAACCGACGTGCTGGATGTACTCGTTGAGCCCGTCGGATGCGAGGTTGCGCTGGACCGGTACGAACCCCTTGGCGACATCCCGCTGGTAGGCGAGGAAGAACAGGCCCGCGTCGAGCCGGCCGAGCCCGTCCGTACCGTCGGTGAAGGAGTAGCCGCGGCGCAGGATCGTCGCCCCGCCGGTGGAGTCCGGGTGGGCCAGACGCACATGGGCGTTGGGCAGCATGGCCGGCAGGAACGGCTCGTCACGTTCCCCGGCCTTGCCGACCGGGGCGCCCTCGCCCTTGTCGCGGCCGAAGATGTCCTCCTGCTCCTGCAGCGGCGTACGGTCCCAGGTCTCGATGTTCATCCTGATCCGGCGCGCCACCAGGTACGAGCCGCCGACCATCCAGGCCGGGCCGTCCTTCCCGGACACCCACACGTGCTTGTCCAGGGCCGCCGTGTCGGTGCCCGCGATGTTCCGGGTCCCGTCCTTGAAGCCCATCATGTTGCGCGGCGTCTGCTCCTCGGGAGTGGTCGAGGAGGTCTTGCCGAAGCCCAGCTGCGACCAGCGGACCGCGACCTTGCCGAAGCCGATCCGGGCGAGGTTGCGGATGGCGTGCACCGCGATCTGGGGGTCGTCCGCGCAGGCCTGGACGCACAGGTCTCCGCCGCTGCGGGCCGGGTCGAGGTTGTCCCCCACGAACTTGGGCAGATCGACGAGCGCCGCCGGCCGATGCCCCTTCAGACCGAAGCGGCCGTCGAACAGCGACGGTCCGAAGCCGATGGTGAGCGTCAGCCGCGACGGCTTCAGGCCGAGCGCCTCGCCCGTGTCGTCCGGCGGGGCCTCCGCGAGACCGCCGTACGCCCCCTCGCCGACCGCCTGCCCGGCGGTCAACCGCTCGGCGGCCCGCGTCCAGTCCTTCAGCAACTGGACCAGTTCGGCGCGGTCCTCGGTCTTCACGTCGAACGCGGCGAAGTGCAGCCGGTCCTGCACGGGCGTCGCGATGCCGGCCTGGTGCGTCCCGTGGAACGGCACCGCCGCGCCGGCCGCAGCGGCGGGGACGGTGTCGTCCCCGGAGCGGGCCGCGGCCACCGCGCCGCCGGCCGCGGGGGGGCCG
>NZ_DATDBG010000225.1:0-5734 GCF_036524955.1 Streptomyces sp. | reverse complement strand
GCGCCACCGCGTCCCGGTGCCTGGCCGACGACCGGGGGTGCCGCGTCGACGCCCGCGCCTCCCCAGGAGCCTGCCGCCGTCCGCACTCCGCCGCCCGCCCCCGCCACGCCGGCGCCCGGACCGGCGTCCACGCCCGTCGGCGACCCCTCCCGCGTGCGGCAGATGTGGCCGGAGATCCTGGAAGCGGTGAAGCGGCGGCGCCGGCTGACCTGGATGCTGCTGTTCAACAACGCGCAGGTGGCGGGCTTCGACGGGGAGACGTTGCAGATCGGGTTCGACAACCCGGGCGCCCGCAACAGCTTCGCGAACAGCGGCAGCGAGGACGTGCTGAAGCAGGCGATCAGCGACGCGCTCGGCGTGCAGTGGCGGATCGAGGCGATCGTCGACCCGTCGGGGGGCAGTGGCCAGGGCGGGTCGGGGGGCCCCGGGAACCCCGGCGGCCCGGGTCATTCCGGCGGCTTCGGCTCCGGGTACGGCGGTGGCGGCGGTTCGTCCCGGCCCCCGGCCCCCGGCCCGCAGCAGCCGCCCACGGCCCCGGCCTCGTACAACCAGTCCTCTTACAACCAGGCCGCGCAGAATCCGGCGTCGTACAGCCAGCAACCGGGCCCCGGCGGTCCCGCAGCACATGAGCGGGCCGCCGCGCCGGGGCCCCGCGCCGAGCTCCGGTCCGCCGCGCAGACCGCGCCGCCGCCCGTGGACGACCTGCCGCCCATCGAGGACGACATCCCCGAGGACGACGACCCCGACCTGGTCGATTCCGCGCTCAGCGGTCACGACCTGTTCATAAGGGAGCTCGGGGCGACCGTCATCGAGGAGATCAGGCACGACTGACCGGCGGTCGGCCTCGCCGCCCCAGGCCCGGGGTCCGGTCCGCGCCCGTGCCCGGTCCCGGTCCGTGCCCGGTCGAGCCCGGGCCCGCCACCGGTCCCGCGGCGGGAGCGACCTGCGCCGGCGCGAGGAGTAATCGCGCCCTGTACTCCGGGTGGAGCGCCCGCCGCGCCGATCCTCCGTACGGCGTAGGGCGCTGGGCCGTACGAGCACGTAGGCTCGCCCTGTCAGGCAAAAAACCGCACGGCCAAGGCAGGAGCGAAACCGTGATCCCCGGTGGTCAGCCGAATATGCAGGAGCTGCTCCAGCAGGCGCAGAGGATGCAGCAGGACCTCGCCGCGGCCCAGGAAGAGCTGGCCGAGGCCGAGGTGGAGGGCACCGCGGGCGGCGGGCTGGTGAAGGCGACGGTGACCGGCGCCGGCGAGCTGCGCGCGCTGGTGATCGACCCGAAAGCGGTCGACCCTGAGGACACCGAGACCCTCGCCGACCTGGTCGTGGCCGCCGTGCACAACGCGAACGACGCGGCGCAGGAGCTCCAGCAGGCCAAGCTGGGCCCGCTCGCCCAGGGGCTCGGCGGCATGCCCGGCCTGCCGTTCTGACCGGCGGCACGGTGTGAGCCGTGCGGGCGGGCCGGACTGACGTGTGAACCGGACGAAACGCGTGAACCGGATGAACCGAGTGGACCGCTGAGGACGTATAAACCGTAGAACCGTATGACCGTGCAGGACGTGTACCAGGACGGGTACGAAGCGAGCGAAGGAAGGCGTCGGCGTGTACGAAGGCGTGGTTCAGGACCTGATCGACGAACTGGGCAGGCTGCCCGGCGTGGGTCCCAAGAGCGCGCAGCGGATCGCCTTCCACATCCTGCAGGCCGACCCCGCCGATGTGCGCCGGCTCGCGCACGCGTTGTCCGAGGTCAAGGCGAAGGTGCGGTTCTGCGCCGTGTGCGGCAATGTCGCGCAGGACGAGCAGTGCCGGGTGTGCCGCGATCCGCGCCGCGACCCCTCGGTGATCTGCGTCGTCGAGGAACCCAAGGACGTGGTGGCGGTTGAGCGTACCCGTGAGTTCCGGGGGAGGTACCACGTCCTGGGCGGCGCCATCAGCCCGATCGAGGGAGTGGGCCCCGACGATCTGCGGATACGGGAGCTGCTGGCCCGGCTGGCGGACGGCACCGTCACGGAACTGATCCTGGCGACGGACCCGAACCTCGAGGGCGAGGCGACGGCCACGTATCTGGCCCGGATGGTGAAACCCATGGGATTGCGGGTGACGCGGCTGGCCAGCGGGCTGCCCGTGGGCGGCGACTTGGAGTACGCGGACGAGGTCACGCTGGGGCGGGCCTTCGAAGGGAGGCGGTTGCTGGATGTCTGACACCGTGATGAAGAAGCAGGGCGGGCGGGGCGGCGGTCGCGGGGAGGGCGTGGTTCCGGCGCCGGACCGGGTTCTGGTCGCGCAGGAGCCGGACGAGTTCGCGGTACAGATCGGTGACCAGATCGAGAGCTTCATCCTTTCGGTCCGCGAGGTGGCCAAGGGCGACGATCCGGACAGCGCGGTGCCGTATCTGCTGCTGGAGGTCTCGCAGTTGCTGCTGGCCGGCGGCCGGCTGGGCGCGCACGAGGACATCGTGCCGGACGAGCGGTACGAGCCGGACGTCGGTCCCGAGCCGGACGAGGACGACCTGCGGCAGCGGCTCGCGGCGCTGCTGGAGCCGATCGACGTCTACTCGGAGGTCTTCGACCCGTACGTGCCCAGGTCCACGCCGGTGGCCTGCCGGATCTCGGACGACATGGCCGATGTGGTGGCGGATCTCACACACGGCCTCGCACACTTCAGGGCCGGGCGGGTCTCGGAGGCGCTGTGGTGGTGGCAGTTCTCCTACCTCTCCAACTGGGGGCCGACGGCCAGCGCCTCGCTGCGGGCGCTGCAGTCGCTGGTCGCCCACGTACGGCTGGACAGCCCGCTGGACGAGCTGGACGGCCTGGACACCGGCAACCTCGCCGACGACGAGGAGCAGTTGGCGAAGGAGGCCGGCAAGGTGATGGAGGCGGAGCTCGGGACGATTGGGTTGCGGCGCAGGCGGTAGTGCGTATGTACCCGCGTGGTCACTCTCCGAACACTCCGTCTCGCCATGCGATACATCCGGGGCGTATCCGGCCTGCTCGTTAGACTGGGGCGACCGCACTAACCCTGAGCGAGGAGCGCACGTGGGTCTTGTCGTGCAGAAGTACGGCGGCTCCTCCGTCGCCGATGCCGAAGGCATCAAGCGCGTCGCCCGACGGATCGTGGACACCAAGAAGGCCGGCCACCGGGTGGTCGTCGTGGTGTCGGCGATGGGCGATACGACGGATGAGCTGATCGATCTCGCGGAGCAGGTGTCGCCGATTCCCTCCGGCCGCGAATTCGACATGCTGCTGACCGCCGGAGAGCGCATCTCCATGGCGCTGCTGGCGATGGCGATCAAAAACCTGGGGCACGAGGCGCAGTCGTTCACGGGCAGCCAGGCGGGTGTGATCACCGACTCGGTGCACAACAAGGCCCGGATCATCGACGTGACGCCGGGCCGTATCCGTACCGCCCTCGACGAGGGCAACATCGCGATCGTGGCCGGCTTCCAGGGCGTGTCGCAGGACAAGAAGGACATCACCACACTGGGGCGGGGGGGCTCGGACACCACGGCGGTGGCGCTGGCCGCGGCCCTGGACGCCGAGGTGTGCGAGATCTACACCGACGTCGACGGAGTCT
This sequence comes from Streptomyces sp., assembly GCF_036524955.1. Taxonomy (GTDB): domain Bacteria; phylum Actinomycetota; class Actinomycetes; order Streptomycetales; family Streptomycetaceae; genus Actinacidiphila. Next base: position 2,164 of record NZ_DATDBG010000225.1, on the reverse strand, counting down.
TCACCGCCGACCCGCGGGTGGTGAAGAAGGCCCGCAAGATGGAGTGGATCGCCTTCGAGGACATGCTGGAGCTGGCGAGCTCCGGGTCGAAGGTGCTGCTGCACCGCTGTGTGGAGTACGCGCGGCGGTACAACATCCCCATCCACGTACGTTCTTCGTTCTCCGGACTTCCGGGTACCTGGGTCAGCAACGAACCACCGCAAAGGGACAAGCCGATGGAGCAGGCGATCATCTCCGGTGTCGCGCACGACACCTCCGAGGCGAAGATCACGGTCGTCGGGGTGCCGGACAAGCCGGGCGAGGCGGCGACGATCTTCCGGGCCATCGCGGACGCCGAGATCAACATCGACATGGTCGTGCAGAACGTGTCGGCGGCGGCCACCGCACTGACCGACATCTCCTTCACGCTGCCCAAGACCGAGGGGCACAAGGCGATGGAGGCGCTGACCAAGGCGCAGTCGGTGATCGGCTTCGACTCGCTGCGGTACGACGACCAGATCGGCAAGATCTCGCTGGTGGGCGCCGGGATGAAGACCAACCCGGGAGTCACCGCGACCTTCTTCGAGGCCCTGTCCGACGCGGGGGTGAACATCGAGCTCATCTCGACATCCGAGATCCGCATCTCGGTGGTCACGCGAGTGGACGACGTCAAGCCGGCCGTGCAGGCGGTGCATTCGGCATTCGGGCTCGACAGCGACAGCGACGAGGCGGTCGTCTACGGGGGTACGGGCCGCTGAGGCAACAGTATGTGCCCTTATATCCCCTGATGTGGCGATACGGGCCCTGGTGCGGCAATCCGGGTCCCGTTGAGCTTTTGCTGTGGTCTGGACCACTTGAACCAGCCCACCCCTTCGTTGGACAATCTCCTTTCCCTCGACGGCAACCGACTCTCACGGGGGAACGCCGCTGTGTCAGCGCGCTGCCCTAGGGTGCTGACACCGAGCGTGTACCGGGGGGTACGTCGGTGTACATGGGGTGTTGAGGAAGAGCTGGTACGCATGGGGATAGTTGACGCTCCGTCGGGCGACGTGCCTTGCGCGTACAACCCTGACGGGGGGATGCGTGTCCAACTGTCGTGGCGGAGGCACTGGGCATCGAGACGGCATTCGGACGCCGGGGCGGCACGATCGCACCCCCGCGTCTCGCGCGACCACGTCCGGCCGGCCGCGCGCCGGATGCCTTCGGTGCCCCGGGTGCTTCCGGCGGCATCCCGGTGATCGCGCCCTGGCCGGTACGGGTAGCCGGCACCGACGGTTCCGACAGCGAGGGTGCTGACACCACGATGGCAGTCGGCACCACGGTCGACCACCTCACCGAGACCTACCGCGCGCACTACCGCTCACTGCTCGGCCTGGCGGCTCTCCTGCTGGACGACACCGCCTCCTGCGAGGACGTGGTCCAGGAGGCGTTCATCCGGGTGCACTCGGCGCGCAGCCGGGTGCGCGACCCGGAGAAGACCCTCGCCTACCTCCGCCAGACCGTGGTCAACCTCTCCCGGTCGGCGCTGCGCCGCCGCATCCTCGGCCTCAAGCTCCTCTCCAAGCCGATGCCCGACATGGCGAGCGCGGAGGAGGGTGCGTACGAGATCCTGGAACGCGACCAGCTCAAGGCCGCCATGCGTTCGCTGCAGCGCAGGCAGCGCGAGGTGCTGGTGCTGCGCTACTTCGCCGACATGACCGAGGCACAGGTCGCCGAGACGCTGGGCATCTCTCTGGGCTCGGTGAAGGCGTACGGGTCGCGAGGCCTCGCGGCGCTGCGCGTCGCGATGGAGGCAACGGCATGACCACCCCCAACGCCCCCGACGTCCCTGGCACTCCGGACGACGCTGCCGGCATGGTCGGCCGGCGCGACTCCTCCACCGCCCTCCCCTCCTCCTCGCACGACGGGTCGCGGCCCGCCCCACCGCGTGAACTGCCTCCGGCGGACGGGCCGGTGAGCGAGGTCGCTGGTGCGACGGCGCTCGGCGGGGCGCGGGCCGAGGAGCGAACGGCCCCGGAGGCTGCGGCCGGTGGGGCCGTCGTCGGCGGGGCGCGGGCGGGCGGTACCGATGGCGTCGGTCAGGCCCGGGCGGAGGAGGCCGGCACTGTCGGCGGGGTCGGCGGGGCGCCGGTCGGCCGGACGCTGGACGAGGAGCTGCTGCGCACGCTGATGCGTGACGCCGTCC
>NZ_DATDBG010000224.1:0-12906 GCF_036524955.1 Streptomyces sp. | reverse complement strand
GTCGCACGACTCGACCAGCGCGGTCGGCCCGGGGAGGTCGCGGGCGAAGCGCTCGGCCCGTGCCACGGCTCCGGGCCGCACGGCGAGGACCACGCGGTCACCCGCGCGTGCCGCGACCCGCGCGGCAGCGGAGCCGACCTGCCCCAGCCCGAGCACGACCGACACCCCGCCGCCCTCGGTCCGCTCGGGCGCCGGGACGGGCGGGAAGTCGCGTCGCCACCAGCGCTTGCCCCGCAGGACCAGCAGCGGCTCGGCCTGCCACGTGCTCGCCTCGCGCGCGGCGGTGGCGAGCGCGGGCTCGGCCGTCGACGGCAGGTCCAGCACCCGCGCTCGCAGCGTCGGGAACTCGGCGGCCAGCACGCGGGCGAGTCCGGTGATCGAGGCGACGACCAGGTCACCGGACCCGGTGTCCGTCACCGCGTGCGCGCCCCGCGTCAGCACGACGGCGTCCACAGCGGACGCCGGCCGGTCGTCGGCGCCCCAGAGCGCGGCCAGCGCCGTGAGCGCGTCGTAGCCGCGCCGCGCCGGCTCATCGTCTGCAAGCCCCCAGGCGCAGACGAGCAGCACGCGCCCCTCGCCGCGCCACACGGTCGCGCCCAGGTCAACCGGGACGGCTTGCGGGACAACGGCTTCGGCGTTGATTCGGACGACCTCGCCGTGCGCCGCGCGCAGGTGCGCCGCCAGCCGGTCGCCGGTGTCGTCGGCGTCGGCCAACAGCACCACCCGGGCAGGCTCGGGCCGGTCCGCGGGGCTGTTGTCAGGCGTCCACTCGTGCCAGGTTGCCCGGTGGTAGCTGACGGCCGCGGGGTCGGCGGACCGGGCGGGCTCGGGCTCGCGCGGCACGGGCCAGTGGGGTTGGGGCTGGTAGCCGGCGTCGGCCAGCGTGGGCGACGCGGTGGTCCGCGCACGCGGCGCCCAGTGGTTCTCCTCAAGGATGACGTGCGCGTTGGTGCCGCCGATGCCGAAGCTGCTCACCGCCGCACGGCGCGGGCCGGGCCCGTCCGGCCACGGCTGGGCCGTGGCCGGGACGGCGAACGTGGTGCTCTCGATCCCCAGGTCGGCCGGGGGTGTGCGGTGGTTCGCCGTGCCTGGCAGGGTCTTCTCACGCAACGCCAGCGCGGCGCGGACCAGGCCGACCACGCCCGCCGCCACGTCGAGGTGCCCGATCGCGCCCTTGACCGAGGCGAGGACGCACCGCGGCCCCTCGGTCGGGCGGGCGACGTAGACCTCGCGCAGCGCCTGGAACTCCACGCGGTCGCCGAGCGGGGTGCCGGTGCCGTGGGTCTCCACGTAGCCGATGTCGGCCGGGTCGAGGCCCGCCCGCTCCATCGCCGCGCGCACGACCTCCGCCTGCCCGGCCACGCTCGGGGCGGCGTACCCGATCTTGCGCGACCCGTCGTTGTTGACGGCGCTGCCCCGCAGCACGGCGTGGATGTGGCAGCCGTCCGCGAGCGCGTCCTCCAGCCGCCGCAGCACCACGACCCCGGCGCCGTCGCCCATGACCGTGCCGTTGGCGGCGGCGTCGAACGGCCTGCACACGCCGTCGGCGCTGTGGATGCCGCGCGGCTCGAACCGCCAGCCGGGGGTGTGCGGCAGCACCACCGACACCCCGCCCGCGAGCGCCTGGTCGGCGTCGAACTCCAACAGCGACTGCACGGCCAGGTGCACCGCGACGAGGGACGACGAGCACGCCGTCTGGACCGTCAGGCACGGTCCCTGCAGTCCGAGCCGGTACGCGGTCGTGGTGGCTGCGAAGTCCTTGTCCACCCCACTGTCGAACTCCACCGCGCTGACCCGGGTGGTGGACTGGCCGAGCAGTTCCCGGTAGCCGCTGTAGTTGACGCCCGCGAAGACCGCCGTCCGCGCGCGGTCCCCGCTCTCCCCCGCGTCCGCGAGCGCTTCCCACGAGCATTCGAGGAGCAGCCGGTGCTGGGGGTCGAGCAGGAGGGCGTCGCGCGGGGACATCCCGAAGAAGCCGGGGTCGAAGTCGGCTGTCGCGGGCAGCTCGCCGCGGGCCCGCAGCAGCGCCCCGTCCGCGTCGGTGTGCCGCGTCACCGACACGGTCCCCGCGAGGGTGTTCGCCCAGAACGCGCCGACGCCTGCCGCGCCGGGTGTGCGGACGGCCATGCCCACGACGGCGATCGCGTCCGGCGGGACGGCGGTCACGACACGGACCCGTTCGCCGCCCGGCGCCGTCGCAGGTGCTGCTCACGGCGCTGCCTGCGCTCGTCGTCCGCCCGGTGCCCGGCCGTCTGGTGGGTGCCCCCGTCGAGGAATGCGGCCAACGCGCGGACGGTCGGGTGCGCCAGGCAGTCCGTCGAGGTCACAACGACACCCGATTCCTGCAACGTGGTGACGAGGGCGAGCAGGGCGAGGGAGTCGCCGCCCGCGTCGGCGAAGTTCTGTTCCAGGCCCGCGGGCGGCGTGCCGAGCACGGCGGTCCAGGCCGCGAGGACAAGCCGTTCGGCAGCGGTGTGCTCCGCCGCGGTGTGCCCGGCACCAGCACGCCTGGCCGCGGGGTGCGCGGCCGCAGGCCCACTGTCCGCGGGCGTGCCGACGCGGTCGGCGAGGGCGCGGCGGTCGAGTTTGCCGTGCGCGGTCACGGGCAGCGCTTCCACGGCGGCCACCGACTCGGGGACCAGGTGGCGGGGCAGCGCCGCGGTGAGTGCGGCGCGCAGGCCCGGTGTCGGGTCGGTGGCCGCGGCGGGCACGACAAACCCGTGCAGACGCTGCGTCCCGTCCGGCCCGGGGACAGCGACCACCGCGGCGGCGGCGACGTCCGCCGAGGCTGCCAGCGCGGCCTCGACCTCGGTGAGGTCGACCCGGATGCCGTTGACCTTCACCTCGTCGTCCAGCCGTCCCAGCACTTCCAGCCTGCCGGTGGCGCTGAGCCTGCCCGCGTCGCCGGTGCGGTAGTAGCGACCCGCGGGCAGACCGCCGCCCGTGACCGCGACGAAGCGGGCCGCCGTCGCCGCGGGATCGCCCAGGTAGCCGTCGGCCAGGCTGGCCCCGCCGATCCACACTTCGCCGGTCTCTCCCGCCGGGACCGGGGCGCCCGTCGCGTCGACCACGTGGATGGTGGAGTTCGACAGCGGCGGCCCCACCGAGACGTCCGCGCCGGGGCCGGGCTCGTCGTGGAACTCGATGGTGGAGGTGATGCCCGCCTCGGTCACGCCGTACACGTGCGCGATGGGCAGCCCCAGCGCCAGCGACCGCTCGACCAGGTCCACCCCGGCCTGCTCGCCGCCCACCAGCAGCAGGCGCAGCCGGGCGGGCAGCGGCGCGCCGGTCGCCCCCACGTGGCGGACCAGCAGCCGCCAGTACACGGTGGTCAGCTCCGCGACGGTGACCCCGCGCCGCTCGATGTCGGCGAGCAGACCGCGCGGGTCCTCTGGGGTCTCGGGTGCGAGCACCACCGCGCCGCCGACCGCCCAGATCGGCAGCAGCTCCTCGAAAACGACGTCGAAGGTCAGCGGCGCGAGCTGGAGGAACCGGTCGTCGGGGCCGAGGCGGGTGGCCTCGGCGAAGGCGTCGCAGTATGCGGCGAGTGGCCCGTGCGCCAGGGCGACCGGCTTCGGCCGCCCGGTCGAGCCGGACGTGTGCATCACGTACGCGAGGCCGGGTTCGCGGCGCGCGGGGGCGCCGCGCAGTCGGAGCCCGTCCCCCGCCGTGTCGTCGTCTTCGACGAGCAGGCCCGCCCCGACATGGCCCGCCACGTCCGCGACGTAGGCGTCGGGGGCCGACGCGCTCAGCGGCACGGGTATCGCCCCCGTCAGCCAGCAGCCCAGCAGCGCCACGCAGAACCGGCGGCGGTCGCCGGTGCGCAGGCCCACGAGGTGCCCCGTGGTCACGCCGGCTTCGGCGAGTCTGGCGGCGAAGGCACGCGCCTCGCCGTCGAGCGCCGCGTAGCTGGTCTCGACCGCGTCCACCGCGACGAGAGCTGGGCGGTCCGGGAAGCGCTCCACCGAACGCCACCACATGTCCGGGAACTCGACCACCGCGGCTCAGCCTTCCCCAGCGCGCAGCGCGGCGGACAGCGCGTCGAGCCCGCGGCGCAGGTCGGCGGGCCTGCCGCCGAAGCCGACGCGCACGTGTCCCGGTACGCCGAAGCACTCGCCGGGCACGACGAGCACGCCGTGCTCGCGCATCAGGCGATGACAGAACGGTCTCGTGTCGGCCATCCCGGTCAGGGCGGGGAAGAGCAGCACGCCCGCCTGGGGCAGGTCGGCCGAGACGAGCCCGTCGTGCGCGGCCAGCCACTCGCGCACGGTCTCGCGGTTCTCGCGGGCCATGCCCAGCCGCGGCGCCAGCAGCCGCTCCGGCATGCGCAGCGCCCGCTCGGCGATGAACTCGACCACGGGCGACAGGGCGAGCGTCGTGTAGTCGCGGACCTGCACCGCCCGCCGGACCACCTCGGGCGGGACGATGCCCCACCCGACGCGCAGCCCGGGCAGGCCGAACGACTTCGACATGGTGCCGAAGCTCAGCCCGCGCTCGTACATCGTGGACACAGCCGGCAGCGGCGGGGCGTCGTAGGCGAGGTCTTCGAAGGCGCCGTCCCAGAACAGGTAGCACCCATTGCGATCGGCGATCTCGACCAGCTCGCGCTGCTCGGCGTGGGTGAGGGTGACGCCGCACGGGTTGTGCGGGAAGTTGACGATGATCATCTTCACTCGCGGCGTGACCAGCCTCCGCAGCTCGGCCAGGTCCGGCCGGAACCGGTTCTCGGGCCGCAGCGGCCAACTCGTCACCCGGCAGCCGATGGCCCTGACCGTGGCGACCAGCGTGTGGTACGCCGGATCCACGACCACCACCTCGTCGCCCGCGGCGAGCGTGGCGGCCATCACCAGCAGTTGCGCCTCGGTGGATCCATTGCCTACCAGGACGCGCCCGCTGTCGGTGATTCCCGCGCGCTCGGCCACGAGGTCGCGCAGCACGTCGGCGCCTGCGGACCTGCTGTCGCGCAACGAGATCCCGGCGAATTCCCGCGGGTCGACCGCCAGCAGGTCGAGCGCCTCGCCGAGCCCGTAGGGCTCCGCCCCACTGGAGCTGATGTCGGCCTTCGCCTCGAAGTAGTAGTCCCGCAGCCAGTCCTCCAGCGGCGCGGGCTCGAACAGCAGGTTCATCCCAGCACCTGGCTCAACAGGTGCGGCCGGTCCGTACGGGACTTGCGCAGGTCGCGGGTGACGCACACGCGCTTGAGCCAGCGGTCAGTGCCGTCGTAGCGGGCGGGGAACGGCTTGCGGCCGTGCGCCACCTTGTAGTTGTCCAGGAAGCAGAAGTCGCCCGGCCGCAGCACGACCTCGCGCAGCTGCGCCTCGATGGCGTCGGTGAACCGCTCCAGGACGGCGCCGGCCGTCACGTCCGCCGGGTCGGCGACGCCCCAGAAGGAGCGGTCCACCCGCATGTACGGCCGGTCCGGGTCGCCCCACAGCAGCGGGATGGACGGAGCGTCGGTGAACATCCGCTCCACCGCGCCGAAGTCGACCCCGGGGGCCGAGTTGTGCTGCGGCAGGTGCGAGTTGTCCGGCAGGATTCGGAACCGCGGCTCGAACAGCACGGCGACGTCCTCATCGGACAGCCGCAGGTGGTCGGCGGTGGCGATGGTCGTAGGCGTGTCGGTCGGGTTGCGCAGGCAGGCCAGCACCACCCAGTCGGGTCGGTGCGGGTGGAAGGCGTCCTCCGTGTGCCAGTCCAGCAGCACGTCTGCCGCCGAGCCGAGTTGCTGGCCCTCGTTGACCTTGATCGGCAGCACATCGTGCACCATCCGGCCGTCCTGCTGGGTGGCCCAGCCGAACACGTCGCCCAGCAGGGCCCCGTACAGCACGAGCAGCAAGTCCTGGTCCAGGGTCGGCGACGGGGTGCCGAGCTGGTTCCAGTGGCTCGGCGTCGGCCCGACCACGGTGTCGTCCACCCGGTGGCCCGTGATCACCGTGAACCCCGGCTCCTCCCGCCGGAACCGGTTGAGGTGGTCCTGCACGCGCCGGGGCAGCCTGCGGGCGTGCACCGGCGCGTCGAGCAAGAACTCCGGCTCCTCCGCGCTGGCGAAGTCGTCGCGGAGCTCGGCCAGCAGACCGGAGATCTCCTCGGCTTCCTGTTGGTTCAGCGAGAGCATGCTTCCCTACTTCCGTTCCCTGTGTCCGACGGCGGGCGCACCGCTTCCGCGCGCCTCGCCTGCTTCGTTGCCTGCCGAACGCGACGGGCCGTCGCCCGGCGCTGCCCCCTCCCAGCCGCGCCCCGCATCGCCGGGCCCGCAGCGGTGGCGGGTCCGGCGACGCCGGCGCGCTCAGGCGGAGTGGAAGAAGGCGTATTCGCCGTCGTAGTCGACGATGTCGTCGAGGGACAGCGTCGAACGCTGCCCGCGCAGGTACGCCGACACCGCCGCCAGCTTGGCCTGCCATGCCTCGGGCGTCAGCGCGCCGCCCTGCGCCTTCAGCGCCGGGTTGGCGTCGTGCGCGTCGGCCATCGTCGCGGCCATGTAGACGTGCGGCTTGACCACCGCCTCGGAGCACAGGAACAGCGAGACCGCGGGAGTGGCCGTCGCCACCTTCGCGTCGAACTCCACGTCGTGGATCACGTCGCACGGCAGGTAGTAGCTGTCCCCCGCGGTCAGTTCGACGCTCTTCTCCAGGGTGGAGAGCTCGCACGTCGCGCGGTACTGGTGCTCCGGCCACACGCCGTCGACGTGCTCGAGGCGGACGCCGTCGTAGCGGCCCTCGCAGCCCGGGGTCGCGGAGGCTTGGGCGTAGATGGACTGGCGCATGACGCCGGTGCTCACCATCGAGGCGAAGTCGAATGGGTGCGAGTGCGGCGGCTCGACGATGACGCCTTCCTCTATGCGGGCTCCCGACGAAAAGCCCTTCGCATTCGGGTTGGGCTGCCAGATGTGCATGCTCAGTCCCCACACCGCGGCCGGAGGGTTTTCGCCCATCAATTCCAGCACGCCCGGTTCCGGGGTTACCGTGGCCTCGGTCGGCTCGAATCCGGAGAACAGCAACAGCGTCTGTCCCGCCCAGCCGTACACGGCATGCTTGCGCGCATTGCGGGAAAAGCGCGTCAATTCCTCGTCGGCGGTGCCCGGGCGCTCGGCGGAGTCGCGCATCATGTCGAGGAATGTCGCCAGCGCCTCGGCCTCGCCGAGGGTGCGGACGAAGGTATTCATCGCCGCGAGGCGCCCCGCGCCGCGCGGCAGCGCGCGGATGTCGTCCAGCACGTCCCGGATCGCGCCGATCGGGTCGACGCTCGCGCGATCCCCGCGCCAGCCTGCCAGGATCGCGGTGAGGGCCTGTTCCGTGCGCTCGTCGGGGGACAGGCTGGTCATCGTGTCGCGAATCGCGACGAGGGACTGGCCGTCAACACTCACGGCGGGACATTCGGGCAAGTGGGGCGAACCCCAATCCTCGCTGCTCACCGACTCCATAAACCCCTCCTGTACGGCGACCGTGTGCCGGAGCGGCACACAGAGGTGAGAAATTGTCGACGGCGCCCCCGGCCAAGCAGTTCAGTATCGGCGCGCCAATTCGTGGATAACCGAGGCGGCGAGCCACCTGGATTGCGCGAGCATTTCGGCGGGTGGCGAATCGTCATGAAACACCCGAAGGCAGGCGGCGGAACGTAGCAACCGGGGCGTCGGCTCCACCCACCGCCGCGGTGAGGACCGCTCGGGCCACCGCGGCGATCCGAGTCAGGTGGTCCACGGCCTCGGGCGAGCCCGGGACACGCAGCCGCAGCGTGAACCCGTCCGGGCTGACCGTGGAGACGGCCCACAGACCCGGCCGGGCGCTGCTGGACACGATGTCCACCTCGGTCGCCTCGACCCCGCCGAACGACAGCGACGCCTGCTCCTGGCAGTCCACGAACGCCCACGGGTGCCAGCCCGGCAACTCCAGGCCCGGCAGCTGCTGCATCAGGTTGAACGGCAGCCGCGCCTCGTCGAGCGCGGTGTAGACGCCTGCTTTGATGGCTGCCAACGCCTCGCCCAATGCGGCGTCTCGGTCGAACCGGGCGCGCAGCGGCACGATGTTGGCGAGCCACGCGATGACGTCGAGCTCGTCGGCGCTCGACCGCCCGACGTAGGGCGAGAGCACAGTGACGTCGCCCTCCTCGGAGATCGCGTCGAGCGCGATCACGACCGCTGACACGGTGAGCAGGTAAGGCGTGAGCCCGTGCCGCGCGCAGGCCGACCGGAGATCGGCCGCCGACAACGTGACCGCGGCCAGCGCCGCGTTGCCGCGGTCGCCGCAGGCGAACGGCGCGACTGGCCGGGCCAGCGCCTCGGCCAGCGGCCGGTCCTGGAACACCCCGGCCCAGTGGGCGCGGCCCGCGTCGGCCTCGGCTGAGGCGAGGAAGTCGCGTTGGCGCTCGGCGCAGGCGAACGGGTCGCCCACCACCGGCGCCAGCGGCTCACCGCGGTACACCGCCGCGATCTCACGGGTCAGCAGCCCGATGCTGTAGCCGTCGGCGCAGGCGTGGTCGACCGCGACGCCGAACACCACGCCGTCGCGCAGCCGCACCACGAAGCCGCGCCCGACAGGGCCCGCAAGCAGGTCGAACGGCATGTCGACCAGCTCGTCCACGCGGGCCTCCCACAGGTGGTGGTCGGCCAGCTCCGCGTCGACCTCCTCCAGCAGCACCTCGCACGGCGTGTCGACCGCGGTTTGCCGCAGCTCGGCCGGGTCGTCGGCGATCAGCCTGGTGCGCAAGCCGATGTGGCGGTCGAACACGGTGCGGATGGCCCGCACCAGCCGTGGGGCGATCACATCGCCCTCGATCCGGTAAACCACAGCGGCGTTGAAGGACAGGTCGCCGCCGAGGTAGCCCGCGTAGCGGCGTCGCTGGTTCTCCAGGACGGGATAAGTTCTCACGCCACGCCCCCGACATGGGCCGGGTCGGCCGTCCGCGCTGGGTCCGGCTCGGTCGGGCGCGTGCGGATGGCCCACCGCACCACCGGGCCGGTGGCAATCGCCAGCACCAGGAACAGCGCGGCGAAGGCGATCCAGCCGCCGGGGACGTACGCGAGCGCGGCCGCCGTCATCGCCGCGGGGCCTGCGATCAGCGTGAGGTCGGCGCCCCACCCGTAGACGGCGAGGTACTCGCCGCGCCGGTCGGCGGGGCTGAGCCCGTAGGACAACGCCCACGACGCCGCGGAGGACAGCATCTCGCCGAAGGTCAGCACGACAACCGCGGCGACGACGAGCGCGATCGTGGCCAGCGGCGAGGTGTAGGCGGTGGCCCCCACGACCGCGCAGCCGAGCGCGATGAGCAGCCCGGCCCGGCGCTGCCCGCGCGCACCGGTCGGGACGTCGTCGATGCTCTGCGTGCTCCACACCTGCAGGAATGTCACCATCACCATGTTGACCAGCAAACTGGCCGAGATCAGCCAGGCGGGCGCGTGGACACCCTGCAGGATCCACAGCGGCAGGACGACGGTGAGCAGGATGTCGCTGGTCAGGAACAGGCCTGCGAGCACCGACGCGGCGATGAACGGCGCGTCGGTCAACGCGGCTCGTCCCGAGCGCGCGCTCTTGCCGGGGCGGGTGTCGACGGCGGGCAGGCGGAGCAGCACCGCGGACACGACCGCGAAGGCCACCGCGTTGATCACCACCAGCGCGATGAGGGCTCCCGGTGACCGGAGGCCCGCGAGCACGCCCGAGCCGGCCGCGCCGATGGCGAAGCCGATGTTGAGCACCGAGCGGAGATAGCCGTTGGCCCGGATGCGGTACTCGGCCGGGATGGCCTCGCCCAGGTACCGGCCGCGGCCGAGCATGCCCAGGGCGGCCGCGACCGCGACGGCGGACATCGCCGCCACGAACGGCCAGAACCCGCGCAGGAACGGGTAGGCGCCGAAGAGCACGGCCTGGCAGACGCTGCCGAGCAGCCACGCGCGGTGCCCCCCGACGCGGTCCGCGAGCCTGCCCAGCGGGATCTGCAGCGCGAACGCCACCAGCGCGGCGATCGACATGCCCAGGGCCACATCCGTGCCTGGAAGTCCCACGTAGGCGGTGAAGAAGATGACGCTGCCCGCGCTGTAGAACCCCGATCCCAGCGCGTAGACCACGGTGATCGCCAGCAGCGCCCTCGGCAGCCCATGGGGCAGGCGCAGGGTGGCCAGCAGCCCCTCCCTCTTTCGCTCGGCTCGCCCGCTCATCGCGTCCCGCCCGTCAGCTCGTCGTATTCCACGCAGGTCGCCGCGGCCCGCCGCACGGCGTCGAGCCGGTCCGGCACCGCGGCCAGGTCCGGCGCCTCCATCCAGACCGTGAAGATCCACTCGCGGGTGCCCCGGCGCCAGTCGACGACGTGCCCCGGCCGGACCGGGCGGTCCACCGCCCACACCCCGTCCAGGCCGCGGAAGTGCGACGGCCCCGCGACCGACTTCACCGCGACCCGCCGCGTCGGTGGCAGCACTGACCACATGAACACCGGGTGCGGCACCACGACCGGCGGTCGGCCGGGGCCGCCGGGCCCGAACGAGCCGAGCGCGACTTCGAGCACGAGTCGCGCGGGGTCGAAGCCGGGGGCGCGGCGCAGCAGTCTGCCGAGGTCACCCGCGAGCCTGCCGTTGGCCTCGATCACCACCGGCCCGTCGGGGGTCAGCATGATCTCCGTGTGCACGACGCCGTGCCGGACGCCAAGGGCCGCGATGGCCCGCGCGGCGACGTCGCGCACGGCGTCCTGGTCTGCCGCGGGCAGCGCTGAGGGCACCATGTCGCCCGTCTCGCGGAAAGGCGGCGTGCGGGGAAGCTTGTCAGTGATCATGTAGTGCCACAGCTCGCCGTCGACCACCGCGGTCTCCACTGAGCAGCACTCGCCCAGCCACTCGCGGCCCGGCGCCGCGGGCCGGCCGACGAGCAACCGCTCCACCACCCAGCGGTCGCTCGGGACGGCGGACGCGGCGAGGTCCGCGGTAAGCGCGGGCACATCCGACGGGCTGTCGCAGCGATAGGTGTCGCGGCTCGACTGGCCGGCGTCCGGCTTGACCACCACAGGCGGGCCGACCGCCGCGACCGCGGCGGCCAACTCGGCCAGATCGGTGAGCGGGCGCTGTCGGACTGAGCCGACGCCCGCCGCGTTGAGCCGCGTGCGCTGCGCCGACTTACTGGTCAGGACGGCGGCTGTGGCGGGAGAGTGGAACGGCAGCCCCAGTGCCGCGGCCAACCGCGCCGCTGCGGGGAGCATGGTCTCGCTGTAGGTGGCGACGCCTGCCACCGAGCCCGCCACCGCGGCCACCACGTCGGCCGCGGCCTGGTGGGCCAGGTCGTGGACGGGGCCGATCTCGGCGAGCAGGTCGGCGGCGCGGGCGCTGTGCTCGTCGCGGGTGTCCACGGCGAATACCAGGTCGGCCACGCCCGCGGCGGCTGCGGCGATGTCGGTCGGTCCAGCCGACCCCAGCCCGTAGACGACCAGGACCTCAGGCATGGGCCACCGCCCCAGGGAGGAAGGTGGCCAGGGTGGCGATGCGGTGCTCTCGCCCCGGGGCGGGCAGGGCGGCGCGGTCGGTCTTGCCGCTGCTGGTGAGCGGGACCTCGCGCAGGGGCACGACGTAGCTGGGCACCATGTACTCCGGGAGTCGGGCGCGCAGGTGTGTGCGCAAGTGGGCGACCGCGACCGGTTCGGTGACGACGACGTACGCGGCCAACGCGCTCGCCGGGCCGATGTCATCGCGCAGCGACACGACCGCGTGCGCTACCGCGGGGTGTGCGCTGAGCACAGCCTCGATCTCGCCGAGTTCGACGCGCAGACCGCGCAGCTTCACCTGGTGGTCCGCGCGGCCCAGGTACTCGAGGTACCCGTCGGGGCTCCAGCGGGCGAGGTCGCCGGTGCGGTAGGCGGTGCGGCCGTCGGGGCCGGGCGCGAACGCCGCGGCGGTCAGGTCGGGCCGCCCGAGGTAGCCGCGCGCCACGCAGATGCCGCCGAGCAACAGCTCACCCGATTGCCCCGGCGGGCAGGGCGCGCCGGTGTCGTCCACGACGAACGCGGTGACGCCGTCGATCGGCCTGCCGATGGGCACGGCCGCACCGGGCTCCGGTCGCCTGCACTCCCACGCTGTCACCTCGATCGAGGCCTCCGTCGGCCCGTACAAATTGTGCAGCCGCGCGGGGTGCGCCGTGGTGAACCGGTTGGCCAGCGCCGAGGTCAGCGCCTCGCCGCTGCAGAAGACCTGCCGGAGCGACGTGCACCGGGCCAGCCCCGGCTCCCGCAGGAACGGCTCCAGCATGGACGGGACGAAGTGCATGGTGGTCACCCCTTCCGCGATCACGAGGTCCACCAGGTGCTCGGGGTCGCGGTGCGCGCCGGGCGCGCACAGCAGCAGCCGCGCCCCGACCGTGAGCGGCCAGAAGAACTCCCACACCGAGACGTCGAAGGTGTACGGGGTCTTCTGCAGCACTACGTCGTCGGCGCCCAGCTCGTACGTCCGCTGGCCCCAGCGCAGCCGGTTGACCACGCCGCGGTGCGGCACGGCGACGCCCTTGGGGTGGCCGGTGGATCCGGAGGTGTAGATCACGTACACCAGCGACGTGTCGTCCGCGGTCGCCCCCGCCGCGCGCGGGGGGACGGGGGGCAGGCAAGCGGCGGTGAGGTCGGTGACTCGCCGGGCCCCGGCGGCGTGCAGCGCGGCGTGGTGCTCGGGGTCGGCGAGGACCGCGATCGGCTCGCTCTCAGCGAGGATGTGGGCCAGCCGGGCGGTGGGGTGCTCCGCGTCGAGCGGCAGGTAGGCGCAGTCCGCCAGCAGGATGCCCAGCATCGCCGTGACGAGCGGGACCGAGCGCTCCGCGCACAGCGCTACCACCGTGTCCGGGGCCGCGCCCGCCGCGCGTAAGCGGGCCGCGACCGCTTCCGCGCCGCTGAGCAGTTCCGCGTAGGTGATCGAGCCGTGCGGGTCGGTGACGGCGACCCGGTCGGGCGTCG
>NZ_DATDBG010000223.1:0-8684 GCF_036524955.1 Streptomyces sp. | reverse complement strand
GTGCCTTCCGGCCCCGCTCGGCCCCCTCTTGGCGGCGCGCAGGCTCTGGTCGGTTTCCAGGACACCGATGTCGCGTGGGACGTCCCAGGCCCCGTGGATGCCGCTCTTGTGCCGGGAACATCGGCTGATGTTCCACGCCCGGAAGTCGAGCATGTCCTCGGTTGTGGATTTCGGCGAGGTCCTGGCCGGTGTGCAGTACGACCTTGGAGAGTACGGTCAGCACCTCGGCGACCTGGCGTCCGGCCATACTCGTTCGCGGGCGGCCGCCTGGGCAGCCTCGAACAGCTCCGACGAGCATTGGGTACGCACGTCGGCGAACAGACGGACGGCCGTAGCCGGCCAGGAAGTCGTGGGGCCCGCCGAGGGCGTTGTCGCAGGCGTCGGCGACACCGCCGGTGGAGGGCACGATGCCTGCTTGGGCCGGGCGTTCGGTGAAGGCGATCGAGGTGTACAAGCCCCCACCGGACCCCGTGCGGTTCAGGACAGCGGCATCCGGTCCCAGGTCGGGCCCTGCGGAAGGCCACCGCCGGCCTTGGGCGTGCGGCTCACACGCCCACCCACAGGTTCGGCGGCCGTTCGGAGCGGGCGGCGGGCAGCGGCGGTAGCCGGCAATGGCGGTAGCCGGCAGCGGCGTCGGCAAACCGGTCAACCATACCCTTGGCACCGGATCACGCGGCGGCGCCGGGCTCGGAGGTCATGAGGACAGCAGTCCTTCCGCGGTGAACTGATCCCGGACGCCGGGCAGTTCGAGCACGCCGTGCTGCTCGAAGAGCGCGACGGTCTTGGCGGAGGCGAAGCGGATGCTCTCCAGCACTGATTCCCGGCGGTAGGCGTCCTCCACTATGGCGTGCCGGGCGTCGCGGTCGAACCCCGCGACCCGCAGGGCCTGATGGGCCGGACCGGTGGCCGGCTGGAGGGAGCGGACGATGAGGCTCGGCAGGAAGGTGGCCATCAGCCGGCGTTCTGCCGGGGCGAGCTGTCCCCAGACGTATTCGAAGAACTTCGAGAAGAACGCGTGGTGGCGTCCCTCGTCGATGACGTGGTCGCGCACGGTGTCCCGCACGAGGGTGATGACGTTCTCGGCCCGGGGAACGTCCGCGAGGATGGAGGTGATCAGCGTCTCGAAGACGACGACCTGGAGGAGCTGGACGAGTTTCCGGTGCTGGGGGAAGCCGGAGCCCACGTCGTCGAGCTGCGAGATGAACGGCGTGAAGTCGTAGGGCAGGGCTCTGATGGCGGAGCGCTCCTCGATCTGGACGGAGACGTCCAGGCTGTAGAGGGAGTGGTAGCCCTCGTCGACGTAGATCTTGAAGGCGTCGATCCGGGCCCGGTCCGGGACGTCGAAGCCGATGCCACCCTCCGCGATGCGCTGGGTGGCCCGATTGACCACGGCCACCTCGAAGTGCGAGGTGAACCGCAGCCACTGGTGGAGGTGCTGGGCGCCGAGGAAGCGCCTGACGTCCGGGGCGCTGTCGCGCACCAGCGGGTGGGTGAGGTGGGGCACCAGGTGCTCGGGGAAGAAGTCCTTGAGGATGTCGGTGTCCTCCTCCAGGACGCGGCGCTCCCCGGCGCGCACACCGGACTTCTCGTGCCAGCTGTCGAGTACCTTCAGTTCGGTCAGTGGAGTGGTCACTTCGCAGTCCTCGGGGTGGATGGACGGAGCCCGCGCCCTCCGCGCGGAGGGACGGGCTCGCGACGGGCTCGACGATGTGCGCGGCGCAGGTGCGGGAGGGGGGCGGTCAGCCCTCGGTCCGGGTGAAGAGGGTGCCCTCGCTCCAGACGCGGTCGATGCGGCCCCAGGTCATGGCGGAGGCCACGTCGGGGAAGAAGCCGCGGCCGTTGTAGTTGGCGCTGGTGTTGCACAGCACCGGCACGCCACTGAGCCGGTGGTACTCGCGCAGCACGGCCTCCAGGACCTCGTCGTCCTCCCGGCACACCGTCTGGAGGCGGGCGGTGCCGTCCAGATGGAGCACGGCCGGAATGCGCTCGGCCCACTCCGGGCGCACATCGTGGTCGAAGAGCATGTGCGGGTCGGGGGTGCCGGGGGAGAAGATCTCCGGGGCGTACTCGGTCAGGCAGATCGGTGCGACCGGGCGGTAGTGCTCACGGTCCTTGACCTTGTTGAGCAGTTCCTTCATCGACGCCTCGGTCGGCGCTGCCAGAATGCTGCGCCCGCCGAGCGCCCGCGGGCCGAGCTCGGCGCGGCCGTTGACGACCACGACGGGCATGCCGGTCTCGTGCAGGACGCCGGCGAGTTCCTGCGGGGTGCAGGAAGTCACGGTCCAGCCGGGGAGCGGCTGCGAGGGCACGACCGCAGGGCCCAGGCGCGGGTGCCAGTCGATGGCCCGGATGCTCTGAAGAGCGAACAGCCGGGCGGCGGCCGCGCCGATGGCCGAGCCGGAGTCGTTCGGGAAGGGCGGGACGTAGACGTCGCGGAAGAGCGGGTGGGCGCGCAGCGCGCTGTTCCACTTGATGTTCAGGGCGCAGCCGCCGACGAAGCACAGGTTCCAGGGCCCGTCGCCCTTCCACTCCCGGACCTTGGCGGTCACCCGGTCGACCAGCAGGTCCTCCAGGAACTGGTGGCAGGAGGCGAGGACGTCTTCGTCGGGGAAGCCCCTGCCCTCCAGCCGTTCGGCGACGCGCCGGAAGAACGCGTGGACGTAGCCCAGCGACGGTTCGGAGTTGCTGCCGTAACCGCCGATCTCCTCGCGGTACGTGCGGGCCTCCGGCAGGTCGCTCTCGAAGCAGTCGTGGAAGCAGCCGGCGAGGACGTCGACGATCTCCTGCCGGATCGTGCCGAGCGCGATATAGGCCATCAGCTTGCCGGCCACCGAGAGGTCGTCGACGGTGCGCGAGTCGTCGGCGCGGCGGAACGGGCCGAAATGGTGCGCGGCGGTCGTGTAGGTGTGGCCGATGAGCGGGAAGAGCGCGCCGGCGTTCTCGATGCCGTGCTCCTGGTCGACGTTGTACAGGCGGGGGAACATCCCGCCGTCCCACACCAGGACGAGGGAGGATTCGCCGCGCGCGGCGAACGGGCTCGTGCTGTAGACGCTGGCGAGGTGGCCGGTGACGTGCAGGTAGCTGGTGTAGGGCAGTTCCTGCTCCCCGAGGGTGAAGAGTCCCTCGTGGCCGGGCTGGAGCAGAGCGGGCACCCGCTCGTTCTCCCGGTAGGGGGCCAGCGTCAGGGAGACCGGGGTGCCGTGGTCGGCCAGGGAGGTGTGGCCGGTGACCCGGCCGTCCCAGCCGTCGATCACCCACTCGTCGACGTCGGAGGCCTTGTATCCGAAATCGGCCAGCAGCTCGGCAACCGTGGCCAGGTCGTCCACCTCGCTGTAGCGCTTGCCGTTGTTCAGCTTCTCCATCTCGACGCTGAAGACCAGGCGGTCGCCGTCGAGTAGCGCGACGGCACCGTCATGGGTGAGTTTGAGGCCACAGACGATCATCGGTCATCCTTGGGGGCGTCGTGTACGGGTCATGGGCTGTTCGGGTCCGCCGCGCGTCCGGGCGCGGCAAACCGGATCGTTCAGTGGCGGCCGGCATCGAGTTCCGTGAAGTGCTCGGCGGTGCGCCGGCCCAGTAGCCGCAGCACCTCCCCGACGGCGTCGAGCCGGTCGCCGCGGGGCGTCCAGATCCAGGTCTCCCTGCGGACCAGCCGGGCGCCGCGGAGCAGTTTCGGCGCGAACGCCTCGAAGCCGCAGCGCAATTGCCGTAGGTTCCGGCTGAAGGCGTGGCGCAGCGGATCGTAGAAGTTGATGCACTGGTAGGCCGTGCCCCGGTCTGCCGCGTAGTCGCAGCCATAGGTCAGCGACAGGTAGCTGTGGCGGTCCACCAGGTGTACGCCGCAGGCCACGATGTCGCCGTCGCGGGTCGCCACCGGGACGCGGACCGAGGAGCCGAGCATCCGGGCCATCGTCCGGCGGGTGTCCGCCAGGCCTGCGGGGTCGGGGCTGCCCCCGTATTTCCTCGCGGTCTGCGCCTCCAGCTCCGCCACTCGGCCGGCGTGCCCGGCCAGGTCCACCGTGCCCAGGGCCAACCCCGAACCGGCCAGCGCCCGTTCTTCGTTGCGGTACCGGCTGCGCCGACCGGTCCGGAACGACGCCAGCAGCTCGTGGTAGCCACGGAACGGTGACAGGTCCAGGACGGAGATGCCGGTCAGCGTGGCGTGCCGGAAGCCCCGGATCCGCAGGACGTCCCGCAGGGCGGTGTCCTCGGGCCGGACGAACGGCAGCACGACCGCGCCGGCCCGCCCTCGCTCCACCAGCTCCCGCGCCCGGTCGACGACCGAGACGAGCGCCGCGTCCCGCTGTGCCCCGTCGAGCCCCGGGCGCAGCAGGATCTCGCTGCTGTCGAAGCCGCGGAAGACGATGGCCTCGCCGAGCGCCGCGGTCAGGTCGGCCGCGGTCCGCCCGCCGAGCGCGTCGAGCAGCCGCCCGTGCTCGCGTTCCGCCTCGGCCGCCCCGGGGTCACCGCGCTCCAGCCTGAGGAACTGGGAGGCTGTCAGCATCTTCCACGGATGGCTCAGCAGCGCGCTGCGGGGCGTGCTGAGGCAGCCGTGCGCCGCCGCTGCCGGCCCGTGCGCGTCGTCGGCGGTGATCACGGTCGGCAGCCCGGGCTCCACGTGCTCGCGGAACGCCAGGTAGGCGTGGCCCCGGTCGACGTGCCCGCCGGGCCCGAGGGCGTCCCAGACCGCGGTTGGTACCGCCGCGATCGTGTCGTGCACCGCTGTGGCGAGCATTCCCGTCCCTCTCTTCACCGCGCCGTGGCGGGGCGCACGTGGAGGGTGAGCGCGTCGCGCACCCGTTTCTCGATCGCGTCGAGCCCGGCGGGGTCGGGCGCGTCGACGAGGAAGGTGACCGCGCGGTCGTCGGAGCTGAGCAACGGGCCGAGTTCGCTGCCACGGTCCTTGAGGACGACGACCGCGCGCAGTGCCGGCGGATCGCCCGCGGCCCCCGGTGTCAGCTCCGGCCAGACGCCCTCCTCGCCGACCCATGCCGGGGTGACGCCCGGCCAGTCGAGGGTGACGTCCTCCAGGGTGCCGACCGGGTGTTCCAGGTAGACCTGCCTGGTGTGGCGGGCGGGAGCCGGGTAGGAGGCGGGCTCGCGCAGCGCCACGCGGATGATCTCCGGTTCCAGGGGGACCCCGGTCGACAGGTGGTAGAGCGCGAGCAGTCCGTCGCCCGGGGTGCGGGCGGCGATCTCCATGAGCCGGCAGCGGCCCTGCTCGTCCACCCGCCATTCCGCGTGCGCGACGCCGTCCTGGAAGTCCAGGATCTCCAGCAGCTGCCGGTTGGCCTGCAGCAGCTCGGCGTGCGCCCCGGTGCGGTCGCTCGGCACGCTGTGGGCGAGTTCGACGAACGTGTGGGCGTGGGACTCGGTGGTCTCCTTGCGGGTGACCGAGGCGAAGACCGGCCGGCCCGCCTGTACCAGGGTCTCGACCGAGAACTCCTGGCCCACGACCTTCTCCTCGACCAGCAGGTTCTCGTGGTCCGGGTAGCCGCTCAGCAGCTCGCGCAGCGCGGCCGGGCCGGCCACCGTCACCACCCCGGAGCTGGAGTGCCGGCTCGCGGGCTTGACCACGGCCGGGTAGCGGACGTTCTCGGCGTCGACCGCCTCCCGCTTCCCGGCCGGGACGACGAGGGAGGCGGGCCCGAGGTCCGGCGCATAGAAGCGCTGGAGGTACTTGCTGCGGCACACCCGGGTCGCCCGCAGACCGGGCGAGGCCAGGTCCAGCGCGTCGGCGAGCAACCCGGTCTGCTCGACCAGCACCTCGCCCACGGCGTACACGCCGGTGAGGGTGTACCGCTCCCGCCAGGCACGGGCGGCGCCGATGACGTCCGCGGTGAAGGAGTTCTCCCGGTTGAGCGCACCCCGGACGAAGGCGACCTCGGCGACGACGGCGGCCGGGTGGCTCTCCTGCGCCAGGGCCGCCTCGGCCTCTTCCCGCCAGGTCTCCGGGGTGATCAGCAGGACGGTGAGCCCGCGGCGGGTGAGTTCCGACAGGTAGAGCGGGTTGCGGCACACCACGCCGAAGCCGCCGAGCAGGATGAACGCCTCGGGCCGGGCCGGGGCCGGGGTGCGGTCACTCATAGCCGTACTGCTCCAGGATGTCGCCGTAACGCTCGTTGAAGAGCTTGGTGTTCGCCTCGCTGAACGCCTTGCGCCAGCCGCCGGTGCGGCCCGTGTGGAAGCTCCAGGAGTCGGTGTTGTAGATCCGGTCGGCGATCTGCTCGGCGTCGGCCTCCTTGGCGCCGACGTGGGCCAGGACCCGTTCGACGGCGGCGACCTGGCGCTCCTTGCTGCCGCCTCCCTCGGGGCCGACCAGCTCCTCGTAGCTGACCTTGCACACCCCCGGATGGTGCAGCAGCCACAGAGACTTCTCGAATTCGGTGGATGCCAGGAAGTACGGGTCGCGCAGCGCGTAGTCGATCTTCTCCGACATGGTGCTCTTAGCGCGCAGGACCGCGTTGAAGACGCGCCGCTCGTAGAAGTTGCCGAAGCCCTTGGGGGTCTTGCCCTCGACGAAGTTGATCAGGGAGACCAGGGCGTCGCGCGGGTCGCGGTGGTTCAGGATGACCGGCGGCCGGCCGGTGTCGCACCACTCGCCGATGAAGCTGCCGTCCACCTTGCTGATGTCCAGGTCGTGCCACATCCAGCACAGGCCCTCGGGCGTGTCGTCGAACCGGGTGCTGGACAGGGCCGGGTTGGAGCCGGCGACGTCCACGTAGTCGTAGCGGTTCTGCCCGTAGCGGTTGGCCACCGGCTGGCCGAACCGGCGGTACCAACTCCAGCACAGCACCGTCCACGCCTCGTCCGTGCGGCGCCGGAACTCCTCGCCGGTCGTCTCCAGTACGGCCCGGTAGTCCGCCTCGGAGAACACCAGCCGGGCGATCGCCCGGCGCTGCTCGTCGTCGAAGACCGGCGTGTTGCGTTCACTCGGCCGGGTCGCCCCGACGATTTTGTACCCGAGTTCGAGCATGAGCTCCTGGATCAGGTGGGTGCCGGTCTTCTGCGGCGAGACGATCAGCGCCCGGGGGGCAGACTGCATGGTGGGTTCCTGACGTGGGTGAGTGCGGACGGACAGGGGGACGAGGCGCAGGGCGAGGACGCCGGTCAGGAACCGGGGGTCCCGGTCTCCGGCGCGGCGGTGAGGGAGAGTGCCTGACCGACGGGGTCCGCCTGCTGGGGCAGGCGGCGTTCCAGCAGGCCGACGACCGGCCGTACCAGGAACGCGGCCAGCACCAGGACGGCGCCCAGGCCCAGCCAGCCGGCCTGGCCGGAGCCGATGACGGCGGTGGTCACCAGGCTCGGGCCGACGATGCCCTGCCCGGTGGTCCCGAGGTTGAACACCGACAGATAGGTCGTCTTGCGGTCGGCCGGCGCGTACAGGTACGAGGACTGCCAGCCGCCGACGGCCTGCCACAGTTCCCCGAGCGTCAGCAGCACGCAGGCCACGAACAGCAGAGCGATCGCCGTCGGCGCGGCCGGCCCGTGCGCGAGGGCCAGCGCGACGCAGCAGCCGGCCAGCGCGATCCCGCCGCGCAGCAGGGCGCGTGCCGCTCCGGGGCCGTCGTCCGCCCCGCGCGACATGGGCACCTGGAGGACGACGGCGAGGACCGTGTTGGTGAACACCAGCACCGACACCACGGTGGCCGGTGCCTTCGTGGCCTGGAGGGTCCACAGCGGGATGCCCAGCGACAGGATCGTCATGTGCAGGCTCAGCACGCCGTTGAGGGCGGTCAGCCCCAGGTAGCGCCAGTCGCGGAAGCCGCGGAGCGCGCTGAGCTGGTTGCCGGAGCGCCGGCCCTCGGCCGCGCGCGGCAGCCGCAGCCGCGACAGCAGCGCCGCCGAGACGACGAAGGCCAGGGCGTTGCCCAGAACGATGCCGCGGTAGGACCACGTGCTGGCTCCGGACAGCAGCGGGACGGCCAGCAGGGCGCCGACGGAGAAACCGATGTTGCGGACGGTGCGGATGGACGCCATGGTCCGCATCCGGTCTTCCTGCTCGGAGGTCTGCGCCACGACCGCCTGGGTGAGCGGCGAGGTGGATCCCTGGGCGGCGACCAGGCAGGAGGACACGACCGTGAAGCCCGCCGGCCCGTGCACGAAGGCCAGGCCCACGAAGCAGCCGGTCTGCCACATCTGGGTGGCGATCAGCGTCCGGTGCGGGCCGATCCGGTCGGCGACCATCCCGATCGGCACCGTGGCCAGAAAGCCGAAGACGGCGGCCACGGCCAGTCCGATGCCGACCTGCGCGTTGGTAAGGCCGACCGAGTGGACGAAGAAGACGGTGGACCCGGCCAGATACAGGCCGGTCCCCACGGAGCTGATCAGGGCGGTGAGGGCGAACGTCCGCCCGGCCGCGGTCGCCGGCACGTACTCCCGAGGCGAGGGCATCCTCAACACGGCACGGCCCCCGCGCAGTCCTTGCGCGCGAACCGCCCGCGGCGGACTGCCGGCGGCGCGTCGCGGGCTCCCTCGCCGACGTCCGCCCCGGTGGCGACGACCTGCCCAGCCCGCTCCCGGGAGTCGGCAGCAGGCCGCACCGTGTCGCCGGCGGTCACGTTCAGGTTCAGCTCGTGCGGCCTCTCGGCGTGCCGCGCCTCCTCCTCACCCGCCACGGACTCTGCCACGCCCGGCGGCACGGACGGCGGCACGGACAGGGAACGCACCCCGGCGGCCCGCCC
>NZ_DATDBG010000222.1:0-12994 GCF_036524955.1 Streptomyces sp. | reverse complement strand
GGCCGGCGGTTCGACCGCCGGCCCGGAACGGCTGGGCAGGGCCAGACATCCCGAGAGCAGCGAAAGGACGCGCATCCATGCAGGTGGAATGGGAGACGGTGCTGTCGTACATGACGCACCACCCGCGCTGGTTCGAGGATTTCGGCCGCCGCGCGCCGAGCAGTGAGCACATCCGGGAATACCGGGCCGCGGTTCCCGACACCTGGACGCTGGGACGCCGGGGCTACTGGATGCTGGCCACGCCTCCGGGCGTCGAAACGGTGGCGCAGGGCTGGAAGCTGCACGTGGCCGCCACCTCTCAGCACAGCGTGGAGATGCTGCGCCTGGCTCTTCCGGTGCTGCGCGACGCGGGGGTCCACTTCAAGTTCCTGATGGACCGCGAGGCCGTCCAGGAGTGCAACGGCAAGACGGCCCCGCGCGGGGCCAGCGGGAAGTTCATCACGGTCTACCCGGCCGACGAGGCGGAGTTCAGGAAGGTCGGAAGCGCACTGACCGAGGCGCTCGCCGGATTCGAGGGGCCGTACATCCTCTCCGACCGCCGCTATCCGGGGTCGCGCGCCGTGTACTACCGGTACGGCGGCTTCGCCACCACCTCCCGGCTGACGTCGATCGGCATGAAGGAGCTGCTGATCCGCACGCCGGACGGTTCCGAGGTGGTCGACATCCGGCATCCGTACTGGCACACCCCGCCGTGGGCCACCGACCCGTTCGCGCCCGGGACGGTCGCGCCTTCCGCCGGGGACACCGCGGACGCACTGCCACCCGGGCTCGCCGACGGCCGCTTCACCGTCACCAGCGCCCTGTCCTTCTCCAACCGGGGCGGCATCTACCGGGGTGTGGACAACGAGACGGGCGCCGACGTGATCCTGCGCGAGGCCCGGCCGGGGGTCGAGATCGGGCGCGACGGAATCGACGCGGCAGACCTTCTGCGCCACGAGTACGACCTGCTCGTCGCCCTGGAGGACACCGGCCTGTTCGTACGGCCGGTCGCCTTCTTCACACAGTGGGAGCACGCCTTCCTGGTCGAGGAGTACGTCGAGGGCATCCACCTGGGAGCGCTGAGCATCGCCGAGAACCCGGTCTACGGCCTGCGGCTCGACCCCGGCCGGCTGGCCGACTACTACGAGCGGTTCCGCGGCCTGTGGACGCAGGTGGCCGAGGCCATCGCGGCGTGCCACGAGCGCGGCATCGTGCTGTGCGACCTCTCGCCGACCAACATCATGGTGACCCCCGACGACCGCATACGGATCATCGACCTGGAGTCCGCGTACTTCGAGGGGGCGGCGCCCGGGGCGGACAGCGGCGCCGCGCTCTTCACGCCCGGCATGGTGACCCGCCGGGCACGTGTCACCGGCAAGGGCGACCGCCGCAACGACTACTACGGGCTCGGCGGCATCATGCTGGTCTCCGTCATGGTCTGCCACCAGGCCGACATCCTGGACCCCACCGTCCCCCGCAGGCTCTTCGCCGAGGTGGCCGCCGACCTCGACCTGCCCGCGGAACTGGTCTCCCTGATCGGCGACCTGTACGACGAGGACGTACCGGCTCCCGAACCCGCGGACCTGCTGCGCCGGATCGAGGCGATCCCCTTCGCCACCGCGTGGCGAAGGCCGCCGCCGCTGGCGCTTCCCGCGAGGCCGGACCCCGCGGCCACGGCCGATCTGCACAAGAGGATCGGTGCGGTGCTCGACGGCGTGGCGGACCATCTCGTCGGCGCCGCGGACCCGACCCGCGCGGACCGGCTGTTCCCCGCCGACCTGCTGGTGTTCCTGACCAATCCGCTCTCGCTCGCGCACGGCGCCTACGGGAGCCTGTACGCGCTGCACCGGCTCGGCCGCGAGGTACCCGACCCGCTCCTCGGCTGGGCACTGCGTCAGCCCACCGACCACGCCTCGATGCCCCCCGGCCTGTACTACGGCCTGGCCGGTGTCGCCTGGGCCCAGAGCGCGCTGGGCCTGCCGGACCTCGCGGTGCGAACTCTGCGGTCGGCCGGGGACCATCCGCTGCTGGACGGCGAGCCGGGCATCGTCACCGGGACGGCCGGATTCGGCATGGCCTGTCTGCGGCTGTGGGCCGACACCGGGCGCGAGGAGTTCCTCGACCGGGCGCGCGCGGTCGGCGCCCGGCTGGCGGCGACCGCCTCGCGCGACGCCGGTCTGGCGCACTGGGCCCTCGCGTCGGGCCGCAGGCCGGTCGGCTACGCGGAGGGCGCGGCCGGTGTGGCCCTGTTCCTGCTGGAGCTGCACCGTGCCACCGGCGATCAGCCGATGCTCGAACTGGGCCGCGCCGCCCTCGACTTCGACCTGGCCCAGGCCCAGGCCCAGCCCGGCGGGCCGATGTCGTTCCCCGCCCAGGTGCCCACCGACGACGAGCCCGTCCGGGTCCTGCGCCACTACTGGGACGAGGGCACCGCGGGAGTCCTCACCTCCGCGCTGCGCTACTACCGGTTCTCCGGTGACAGCGGACTGCGGGAGGCCGTCGCGCGGCTGCTGCCCGACGTGCGGCGCAAGCACACGGTCTTCCCCCAGCTGTTCCACGGCACCAGCGGCCTGGGAAACGCCCTGCTGGACGCGTACGAGATCCTCGGCGATCCGGAGCTGCTCGGCGACGCCCAGCGGATCGCCTCGGCGGTGCTGTGCACCGCGATCGAGCGGCCCGAGGGCATCGTCTTCCCCGGCGAGCAGACGGTACGGGAGAGCTGCGACCTGGCCAGCGGTTCAGCCGGTGTCGCACTGTTCCTGGACCGGGTGCGCCATGCCCGGCCCGGAGCCCGCACCAACTTCAACTTCGTGCTGGACGATCTGCCGGACGGCCCGGGGAGGACGCGGTGAGTGTGCCGACCACCGCGACGCCCGCGAAGGCGGGCCCCGCGGCGTTGCGCACCAACCGGGACTTCCGGCTGCTGTGGGTCGGACAGGCGCTGTCCGACTTCGGCTCGGGGATGTCGTACATCGTCCTGCCACTGGTGCTGCTCGCCGCCGGCTACTCCACCGCGCTGGCGGGCGTCATCGGCACGGCGACCCTGCTGACGTCGATGGTGGTCCGGATACCCGCGGGCTACCTGAGCGACCGCTGCGATCCGCGCACCCTCATGATCGCCTCCGACCTGGTCAGCCTGGTCCTGGTCGCCTCAGTGGCGGGCTTCGTCGCGGGCGGCCGGCTGCCGATCGCGCCGGCCCTGGTCGCGGTCGTGGGGTCGCAGGTGGCGTTCGAGGTGTTCCGGCCGAGCCAGAACGTGCTCGTGCGCAGGATCGTTCCCAAGGACCAACTGGGCAAGGCGGTCGCGCTCAACCAGGCCCGCGCCTACGGGGCGGCCGTCGCGGCGCCCTCGGCGGCCGGGTTCCTGTTCGCCCTGTCGCCCTCGGTCCCCTTCACGGTCGACGCGGCCACCTTCGCGGTCTCCCTGGGATGCGTGGCGTGCGTGGCCCGGTCCCGGACGACCGGCGGGCGGGGAACCGGGGGCGGCGAGGGCGGCTTCCTGCGCCGGGTGACTGCGGGACTGCGCCACCTGGTCCGGGATCCCTTCCTGCGTACGTCCTCGGTGTACTTCGCCCTGCTCAACCTGGTGTTCCAGGCGCTGGTGTACGCGCTCATCCTCGGGGTCGGCCGGACCTCCGGAGGCGCGTCGGCGGTCGGAGTGGCGATGAGCTCGGCGGCGGTGACCGGGCTGGCGGGCTCGCTGCTCGCCCCGCTGGCCCAACGGCGGCTGAGCCTGCCGCTGGTGCTCGCCGCCGGGCCCGCGGTGAGCGCGCTGTGCCTGGTGACGGCCTGGCGGACCGGGAGCACCATCGCGTTCGTCGCGGCCTTCGCCGCCCTGTGCCTGCTCACCCCGGTGATCGGAGCGGTGCTGTCCACGGTCATGGCGAAGGCCGCGCCGGAGGCGATCTACGGGCGGGTCACCACGGCGTTCGGCTTCTCCACCGAGCTGCTGCAACCGACCGGGCCGCTGCTGGCGGGTCTGCTGCTGGCGGAGCTGTCCATGCCGAGTGTGGCCGCCGTGCTGGCGGCGGTGTTCGGCGCGCTGGCCGCCGTCGCGCTGTTCCTGCCCGCTCCGGCCACCTACTGAACAGCCCTTCACAGGAGGTTGGACATTGACCCCGCTCTCCGTACTCGACCTGGCCCTGGTCGGCCCCGACGGCGACCCGCAGCAGGCGCTCCACGACGTGGCACGGGCGGCCGTCGTCGCCGACTCATGCGGGTATCGCCGCTTCTGGGTCGCCGAGCACCACAACGCGCCCAAGACGGCGGGCAGTTCCCCGGCCGTCCTGATGGCGCACCTCGCCGCGCGGACCCGGCGGATACGCGTGGGTTCCGGTGGGGTGATGCTCACCAACCACGCGCCGCTGGTGGTGGCCGAGCAGTTCGCCGTCCTGCGATCCCTCTACGGGGACAGGATCGACCTCGGTGTCGGCCGCGCCACCGGCGGCAAGGACGCGACCACCCTGCTGGACCGGGCGCTGCGACGCGGCCCGCAGGCCCGTGACGAGTTTCCCCTGATGGTCGACGAGCTGCACGGCTTCCTCCACGGTGACCTGGCCGAAGAGCACCCGCTGCGGACCCTTGTGCTGTCGCCGCACGTTCCGGTGCCGCCCGGGATGTACATCCTCGGCGTCAGTGAGAACGGCGCGCGCGTCGCGGCGGAGCGGGGGCTCCCCTTCGTCTACGGGCACCACCTGGGCCGGTCGAAGTGCCGTCCGGCCGCGGTGGACCGCTACCGGTCGGTCTTCACCCCCGATGCGCCGGGCAGCCGCCCGTACGTGATGGCGTCGGTGAACGTGCTGTGCGCGGACACCGACGAACAGGCCGGGGAGCTCGCCTTCGAGGTCGCCGCTCAGGAGGTGCGGCGCAACCACCGGGAGACATCGCGCGCGCCCCTTCCCACGATCCGCGAGCACTACCTGGCCCGCCGGACCCTCGACGAGGCCATGGTCGTGCACGGGGGACCCGCCACCGTGGCGGACGCCCTGGAACGGCTGGCCCGGGAACTGCGGGCCGACGAGTTGATGCTCGTCGCCTACGACCACACCGGGGAGGGCCGCTGCCGGACACTGCGCCTGCTGGCCGACCACCGCGCGCCCGCGGCCGGCACGGGATCGTCCGCTCCCGGGATGAAGTACGCGGCAAGTGACCGGTGATTCGACTGTCCTCCTGTGTGACTGATGAAATCTTCGTGATGAAAGAGTGTTTCTGTGGCTTCTTTCCCGGACTTCCCCGAGGAGAAAACGGTCGCTTTTGGGTGAGGCTCCCGGATTTGCGGGCCGCAGGCTCCGGGCACCGGTGCCAAACCACCGTAGGGAGGGCCGTCGCCGCACTCGGGGGATGGCGCAGGCGCAGCGCGCCCATTACGGCGCACTGATCCCCTGCGCCGGACTCGATCTGTCAACGCGCGTCTACCTGCCTGGTCGTCGCCCCACGCCCACGGCCGTAAACCGCGCACGAGCTGACGCAAATCAATCTGGCACGGCTTCCACGCACATGTGTCAATTTACAGGCAGTCCTTCGATCTGCTCCGCTCTGCCCTCACGGAAAAAGGTCGTCCGATGTTTAATTCACAGCGAGTGCGAAGTGTTCACGCCACGAGCAGGGTGGTGCTGCCGTTCCGTCAGAGAATGTTCAGCCGGATACCGTCTTGTCACCGGTGAGCGGCGCCGCGACGGCGGCCGTCCCACTGGAGTGCCGCGCGCTGGGTGAGTTCTCGGTACTGGCGGACGGGGAAGTCGTCGACATCGGAGGCCCCAAGCAGCGGCTGCTGCTGGCGGTACTGCTGAGCCGGGCGAACGCCACCGTCCGTACGGACGAACTGGTCCAGGCACTGTGGCACGGCCGCCCGCCCCGAACCGCCAGGAAGAACCTCCAGGCGTACGTCTCACGGCTGCGCAGGATTTTCGGGGCGCGGTTGACGCACGTGGGCATCGGTTACCGTCTGCGGATGACGCCCGACGAGTGCGACCTGCTGCTCTTCGAGGACCTGGTGCGCAGCGGACGGCAGGCGAGCCGGGACGGCGACACGGAGACAGCACGCCGGCTGCTGGGCCGGGCGCTGGCGGGCTGGGACGGCTCGCCGCTGGCGGAGTTCGGCGACCAGCCCGTGCTGGCGACCGCCCGTGACCGTCTCCAGGAGCTGTTCCTGTCCGCGCTGGAGGACTGGGCGGAGCTGGAGACCGAGAGCGACGGGCACCGGGCGGTGCTCGACCGTCTGGAGGAGCACGTACGGCAGCACGCGCTGCGCGAGCGCCTGGCGGCGGGCTGGATGAGGGCGCTGGCGTTGTCCGGCCGGCCGAACGAGGCGCTGGCCCACTTCGACTTCGTCCGCCGGGTGCTGGCCGAGGAACTGGGGGTGCAACCGGGGCCGATGCTGTCCCGGCTGCACGCGCGGCTGCTGGACGGCGAGGTCGCGGACCCCCCGCCGCACCGGTTCGGTCGGGGCCGCCCGGGTAACCAACTACCGCGTGACCTGCCGGACTTCGTCGGCCGAGCCGCCGAGGTGCAGCGGCTGATCGCCCACTACGGCCGCAGCGGGGGCCACAACGTGGCGGTGGTGTCCGGCCCGGTGGGAGTCGGGAAGTCCTGCTTGGCGGTGCACGTCGCCCACCGGCTGGTACCACTGTTCCCGGACGGGGGCCTGTTCGCCGAACTCGGAGACCGGCCGCTGGAGACGGTGGTGCGGAACCTGCTCGACACGATCGGCCTGGACGTCGGACACTCGCCCGCGTACGCGCTGGCCACCTGGCGGTCCTGGATCGCCGGCCGGCGGCTGCTGCTCGTGCTGGACGACGCGGTCCGCGAGGACGTGGTCCGCAGGCTGCTGCCGTCCGGGGGCGCCAGCGCGGTCATCGTGACCAGCCGCAACCGCCTGTCGGGGCTGGAATCGGTACTGCGGGTGGACCTGCCGGTCCTCGGCCAGGCGGAGAGCATGGAGCTGCTGGGCCGCGTCATCGGCGTCGGCCGCGTCATGACGGACCCCGGCTCCGCGCGCCGCCTGGTGGCGTGTTGCGAAGGCTCACCGCTCGCCGTACGGATCACCGGGGCCAGGCTGAACGCCCTGCGGCACGTGCGGCTCGCCGACTACGCCGACCGGCTGTGCCGCGCCCCGCGCCTGCTCGACGAGATGGCCGCCGGCGAACTGGCGCTGCGTGACCGGTTCGAGTCCTTCTACCGGGGCCTGTCGGAGCGGCGGCGGGCTGCCTTCCACCGCGTGGTGGCGCTGGAGCCGCCGCTCGAACACGGACAGCTCGTCGCCGCGCTCAGCGGACTGGAAGAGGGAGCCGAACTCGCCCTGGAGTCGCTGGTGGAGTGCAACCTCCTGATGGTGCCGGACGCCGAGGTGAGCGCGCACTCCATGGTGTACGGGATGTCGGGATTCGCGTACGGCTTCGGCCGTGAGCTCGGCAGCCGCTGTGAGCTGGGGGCTCCCTCGGACTGACCCGGTGCGGCGGGAACTCGCCGAAGGCCCGCGCCGGTTGGTCCGGGCCGCGGGCCGCATCGGAGCCATGCCTCGGTCGGGCTCCCGTCGCCCTGCCCGGCAGCCGGCGCTGCCCGACGGGCGGCGAGCGGTTCCCGACTCCTTGGTCCGCTCGCCTTCACTGATGTGAAGAGGCCGGACGAAGGGTCAAAAGCATCAGCGGTGTCGCCGCTTGTCCTCGCGTCACGCGAGAAGCGCCATGACGTCGAGCCTGACGGGGACGAGAGCGCCGGCCGCTCTACGGCAGCCGGAAGTCCCTGTCGGCCCGCTCGCGCTCCGGCACGGCGCTCTCCTGTCGTCTCGTGGAGGCGGGCGTGCGTACCGGGCGGAGACCCGGCCCAGACCGAAACGCAGGCAGCCGCACCCCGGGGTGAGCCGGCGTGTGACGGTCAGCGGTACAGGCGCAGCTCGGCTGGGGTACGCGGTCGCGGGGCGGGCACGGAGACGGAACCGAGGCAACCCGGGACGCCCGGCGGCACGGCGATGGCCTGCGCGTATACCAGGGCTGAGGCGGTTTTCAAGCAGCGGCCAACCGACGCCCGGACAGTGGAGTCCGCACGAGTGTCGCCAGGGGCGGCACGGTGGGAGGGAGACGGCTGATGGAACTCGGAGAGCTGCTCGCGCTGCGCCCGCAGCCCGGTGCGGGGCTGCTGGTGTGCCTCACCCGGCGCTGCCCGCTCAGTTGCGCGCACTGCTCGACGGACTCCGGCCCCGCAGGGGGTGACCAGCCCCTTGCCGAGGCGCTGCTGCGCTTCACCGCCACCCTCACCCCGGCCGACCACCCCGAGGTCATGCTGCTCACCGGCGGGGAACCCCTGCTGCGGCCCGGCCTGGTCGTCGCGCTGGCCGCCCTCGCACGGGCCGCCGGTACTCGTACCGCGCTGCTCAGCGGCATGTTCTTCGCCCGGGAGGACGGCCGCGTCCCTCCCGCCGTGCTGCGGGCGGCTGTCGCAGTGGACCACTTCTCGGCCAGTCTGGACATCTTCCATGAACGCCAGGTTCCGCGCGCCGCCGTGTTCGCCGCGGTGCGCACCATCCGCGACGCCGGTGTGCCGATCAGCTTCCATCTGTCCGGCACCGGTGCCGCGGACCCCTACCTCGCGGACGCCACCGCGGCGATCCGGCAGACCTTCGGTGCCGGCACGGCGGTACTGGTCAACGAAGTCCGGCCCTTCGGACGGGCAGCGAGCTGGGCCGCCGCCCGGTCCGCCGCCGCGGACGAAGGCGCCGGGCGGCTCGCCCCCTGCGCGATGGCGGCCTGGCCGGTGATCGGCTTCGACGGCACCGTGCTCGCCTGCTGCAACCAGGACACCGTGGACCGCCGGCCCGTCCCGCCGCACCTGCGTCTCGGCCACATCGCCGAGAGCTCCTGGCCCGAGGTGCGGCACCGGGCCACCGGCTCGCCCACTCTGCGGGCCCTGCGTACCCTGGGCCCGGCGAGGCTCGGCGTCCCGCCGGCTCAGGACGGCCGTCCGGCCACGTACTGCGGCACCTGCCGGGCGGTCGCCGAGCACCCCGCCGCCCTGGCCACCGCGGCCCGGGCGGGTACCGGCCTGGTCGGCGAGATCCTGGACCGTGAGGCGGCCAGGGCCCAGTCCCGTGAGGGTGCCCGCGGTCTGGCCCGCCGCTACGGCTGCGCCGCGTACGCCCATCTGGTCCGGCCCGGCCCGGGCGGGGAAAGCAGCCCGCGGTGAGCGCCGGCGCCCGTCTGGGGCTGTGTCTGGGGCTGGCCCGCCCCGAGATCGCGGTGGCGTCGTCCGCGCTGTGGCGCCGGCCGGTGACCGCCGGGCGGTACGTGCGGTATCTCAGCGCCATGCACGGTGTCGTACGCGCCTCGGTGCCGCTGATGCAGCGGGCCGCCGATCAGTGCCCGCCCGGGCGGCTGCGGGCGTACCTCCTTGCGCACATCGGCGAGGAGGCCGGGCACGACGCCTGGCTGCTGGCGGATCTGGCGGCCGCCGGGGCCGATCCCGCGGCGATCGCGACAGCCCCCGTTCTCCCCGAAGTGGCCGCGCTGGTCGGGCCCGCGTACTACCGGGTCGAGCACGAGCATCCCGTCGCCCTGCTCGGATACGTCGCCGTGCTCGAGGCCAACGCGCCCGCACCCTGGCTCGCCGCGCGGTTGGCCTCCGAGACCGGGCTGCCACCGGCCGCGTTCCGCACCCTCGCGGCCCACGCCGAACTGGACGGCGGCCACCTCCGCGACCTGCTGGCACTCCTCGATGTCCTGCCGCTCGGGCCGGCCCAGCAGCAGGCGGCCGCCCTCTGTGCCCTGCACACCGCCGATGCGCTGGTCCGGCTGTTCCTGCGGCTGGCCGATCCCGACCCCTTCACGGAGGCCACCCATGACGCATCCCCCTGAGGAACCGGCCGGTGTCCTCGCGCGCCTGGCGCAGGCGGGCGTCCAGCTCGACTGGCTCAACGACGACCAGCGGCAGGTGCTGCTCGACCTGAGCTCCGACGAGCTGGCGCTGCTGCTGAGCATCAAGGCCAGGCTGGACGAGGTCTCCCCTGACGTACAGGCGCACAGCGAGATCGCAGGCGGCGCCCTCTTCTGACATCCGGCGGCCCGGACGCCACCGACAGCCGACAAGCGAGGCCCTCCATGCAGTGCCACGGGTGCGCCCACGAACTCCCCGACGATGCCCGCTTCTGCTCCTCCTGCGGCACTCCGCAGGGGGATCGTGCATCGGCGCGGGTGGCCGACGAACGCAAACTGGTCACCGTTGTGTTCTGCGATCTGGTCGGGTCCACCGCGCTCTCCGGCCGCCTGGACCCCGAAACACTGCGCACGGTGACCCTGCGCTACTTCGAACTGATCCGGGAACAGATCGAATCGCACGGCGGCACGGTGGAGAAATTCATCGGCGACGCGGTGATGGCCGTGTTCGGTGTCCCGACCGTGCGGGAGGACGACGCACGCCGCGCTCTCGCCGCCGCCCTCGGCATGGTCGGCGCCCTCGACGGTCTCAACGCTCGCCTCGACGCCGAGCTGGGCGTCCGGCTCAACGTGCGGATCGGTGTCAACACCGGCCGGGTGGTGGCCACCTCGGATGTCACCGCCCGGCAGGCGCTGGTATCCGGCGAGACCGTCAACGTGGCCGCCCGGCTGGAACAGAACGCCAGGGCCGGTGAGATCCTCATCGGCCCCGACACGCTGCTCGCCGCAGGCCCGGGCGTCAGCGCCACCGCGACGGAGCCGCTGCAGCTCAAAGGCAAGTCCGAACCGGTCACCGCGCACCGGCTGCTGGCCGTCGAGGACGACGACCCGGCCGTGCGGCGCCGATTCGACGTGCCGTTCGTCGGCCGGCGCCGCGAACTCGACGTGCTGGACGCGGCACTCGCCGAGGTCACCGCCCGTCGGCGGGTCCGGCAGGTCCGGCTGTACGGC
The DNA here is from genome assembly GCF_036524955.1 of Streptomyces sp. Taxonomy (GTDB): domain Bacteria; phylum Actinomycetota; class Actinomycetes; order Streptomycetales; family Streptomycetaceae; genus Actinacidiphila. Next base: position 2,141 of record NZ_DATDBG010000222.1, on the reverse strand, counting down.
GAGGCGGGCATCGGCAAATCGCGACTCCTCGGAGAGTGGCTGGCCTCGGTCGCCCCCCGAGCGCTGTACGGCACGGGCCGCTGCCAGACCTACGGCACCCACGGCAGTCTGAGCCCCCTTGCCGACGCCGTCCGCCAGCTGCTCCCCGCCGCCGAGCGGGCACGCGGTGACGCGGACCGGGCCCCGGACCGGCCGGCCGGCCGCGATCAGGCGCACGCCGTACTCGCCGGAGGCCTGCTGCGGGACGGGACCCCCAACCCTTCCACCGCCGAGACCTGCGCCGCGCTCGCCACGCTGCTCGCCCTCACCGCGCGGCACCGTTCCGTCGTGCTCGCCATCGACGACTGCCAGTGGGCGTCCTCCGCGCTCACCGACATGCTGGACGACCTCACCGGACGCCTTGCTCACGCTCCCGTGCTCGTCCTGCGGCTCGCCCGGCCGGAGCCCGTGGCCGACGGCCCGTGGCTGCTGCCCGGACTCTCCGCGACCGAGGCCGCGGAACTCGCCGACCACCTCGGCGCCGGGCCGCAGGCGGCGCAGGCCGCGCTCAGCCGCGCCGGCGGCAACCCTCTCCACCTGGAACAGCTGCTCGCCGGGGGGCCGGACGCCGACCTGCCGCCCACCCTCCAAGCCGTGCTGGGCGCCCGCATCGACGCGCTCGGCCCCATCGAGCGCACCCTGCTCGATCTCGCCTCCGTGCTCGGCGACGAGTTCGCCGGCACCGATCTGGCCGAGCTGGCCGACGCGGACGACTTCACCGTGCGGGACGGGCTCCTCCGGCTCGGCGGGCGTCGGCTCGTCCAGGCCGCGCCGGACGGCGTCCATCGGTTCACCTCGCGGCTCGTGCAGGAGGTCGCGTACCAGTGCATGACCAAACGCACCCGCTCCGCATGGCACGAGCGGGCCGCGACGCTCTCCTCCGTCCGCCGTGCCGGCGACGGCGCCACGGGCAGCCACCTCGAACGCGCCCACCACTACCGTGTCGAACTCGGCCTCCAGGACGCCCATACCGAACGCCTCCGCCGCTCCGCCTTCCCGCTCCTGGCCCGCGCCGGAGCCCAGGCTCTCGCGCGCTCCGACCTGGCGTGGGCCGACGACCTCCTGACGCGCGCGGTGGCGCTGACCGTACCGGCACCGGCTCGTACGGCTGCTGAGGAATCGACTCCCCATCCGGAGGACCCCGGGCCGCGCGTCACCGCCGATCCGGCCGAGGTCGCCGCCCGCCGCCGTCTGGCAGAGGTCCGCCTGGCACTCGGCCGTCCCGAGGAGGGCCGCACCCTGCTCCGGGAAACGCTGGCCCGGGCGGTCGACCCCGTCGAAGCCGCCCACGCCCGTCTGGCGCTGGCGGTGCACGACCCGAACCGCGGTGCCGGCACCGCCCGGGTCGCCCGGGAAGTGCTGCCCGTCTTCGAGGAACGCGGCGACCACCTCGGCCAAGCCCGCGCTTGTCTGCGCCTCGCCCAGCAGTACCAGGTCGAGGGCCGCCACGGTAAGGCCGAACACCTCCTCACCAGGGCTTTGGAACAGGCCGTCCGCGCCGACGCCGAACCCGAACGGGCCGCCGCCCTCGGCGCGCTCGGGGTGTCGCTCTGGCGCGGACCCGCCCCTGCCGCCGAGGCGATAGCCCACTGCCAGGCACTGCTCGCCCGGCACGCGCCCGGCCGGCGTACCGTCCGGGTCACGCTGAACTGCCCGCTCGCCGTGTTGCTCGCCCTGAACGGCCGCCGCTCCGAGGCCGCCGCCCGCCTCGCCGAGGCAGGGCGGCTCGCCGCCGAACTCGGTTACGCCGAAGCCCGGGTGTTCCTCCCGCTCTTCACCGCGATGGTCGAGGCCCTGGCCGACCGACCGCAGGCCGCCCTCGCCCAGCTCGCCGGCACGCGCGCCGCAGCCGCAGAACTCGGTGCCGAGGGACTGCTCTTGCCGCTCGCCCTGGAATCCGCCCGCAACTGCCTCACCCTTGACGACCCGGTGGCCGCGGCCGCCCACCTCACCGCGCTGGACGGCGCCGGCCCGGACCGCGCAGCCGCCGACCAGGCGGACTTCGCCGGGCTGCAGGCGCGCCTGGCCGCTGTACGCCACGAGCCGGAGACGGCTGTCCGGCTCGCCGAGGAGTCGGTGCGGGTTGCCGCCCGCACCGACTC
>NZ_DATDBG010000221.1:0-13122 GCF_036524955.1 Streptomyces sp. | reverse complement strand
TGCCAGGATGAGCCGGTGACCGAGCCACTGCCGCGACCTTCCGGCGTTGAACTCCTGGAGGTTCGCCGGCTCCGCCTGGTCGAAGCTGCCGCGCCTCGGGTGTCCCCCGAAGACCGGTCGGCCATGAACCGTGCGTGGGACGCTCGGCCTGGCGGGCGCGCCGGCTTGGCCGCGGCCGGCCGGGGCCGCCGGGGCTTGCGGTTGCGCTTGCCGCGGGTTGCGTCCCCCGGACGCCCCCGTCACGCACACGCGTCAGACGGTGGCGGTGCGCTCCTCCGGGAGGCCGACCAGGACGCCCGCCGGTGTGCGGTGAGTGGTTCCGGTGGTGGGGATGACGGCCGGCGGCACGGGGTGGGGCGGCGGGGTGAGGTCGTGGTGGATGGGGCCGGAGCCGGCCGACAGGGGCAGGCAGCCGCCGCCACGCCGCCACGCGACGATTTCGGCCGCCACCGCCACGGCCGTCTCCTCGGGGGTGCGGGCGCCCAGGTCGAGGCCGATCGGGGAGCGGAGCCCGGCCAGTTCGGCCTCGGTGAGGCCGATGTCGCGCAGCCTGGCGAGCCGGGTCAGGTGTGTGCGGCGCGAACCATCGCGCCGACGTAGCCCAGCGTCATCCGCAGCGCCCGCTCCAGCAGCGGCACGTCGAACTTGGCGTCGTGGGTGAGGACGCAGACGACCGTACGGCCGTCGAGGTCGCCGGCCTGCGACTCCAGATAGCGGTGCGGCCAGTCGACCACCACCTCGTCCGCCTCGGGGAAGCGCCGGGCCGTGGCGAAGACCGGCCTGGCGTCGCACACGGTCACGCGGTAGCCGAGGAAGCGGCCGATCCGGGCCACCGCGCCGGCGAAGTCGATGGCGCCGAAGACCAGCATGCGCGGCGGGGGCGCGTACGACTCGACGAACAGCTCGATCGCCCCCCGCCCCTCCGGTGGGCAGGGCCGTCCGTCGGGGCCGAAGGTGATGCTCCCGGTCCGGCCGAGTCCGAGCAGCGCCCGGGCCCCGGCGACCGCGGCCCGTTCCAGGGCCTGCGTCCCGGCCGTCCCGGCCACCCCGGTCGACGGGGCCGCCCCGGCCGTCCCGGTCGACGGGGCCGCCCCGGCCGACGTCAGGGTGCCGACGTGGGTGTCCGGAGTGACCGTGAGCACGGCACCGAGCAGGTCGGCCGGTCCGGAGACGATCCGGGCGAGGGCGACCGGCCTGCCGCCGGCCATCAGGGAGAGCGCTTCGTCCCAGCCGGGGTCCTGTCCGGGCCGCACCGGCTGGACCAGGACGTCGAGTGAGCCCCCGCAGGTCAGGCCGACCGCGAACGCGTCCTCGTCGCTGTAGCCGAACCGTTCGACGACCGGCCGGCCCGAGGAGATCGCCTCCTGGCACAGCTCGTAGACGGCTCCTTCGACGCACCCCCCGGAAACGCTGCCCACGGCCTCGCCGTCGATGTCCACGGCCAGGGCGGCTCCGGGCTCGCGCGGCGCGCTCCCGGAGACGCGGACCACGGTGGCGACGGCGTACGGGCGGCCGGCCGCGTGCATCCCGGCCACCTGCGAGGAGATGTCGAGCATGGCGTACGTCCCCTTCCCTGGTGAGACGTGTCCCTGGTGATCGGTGATCGGTGATCGGGACGTGCGACGGACGTGGGGGAGCCGGACGTCGGGGGAGAGGCCGCCGGGCGGTGGGGGCGCCCGGCGGCCCGGTCACGCGTGCCGGTCGGCGTCGCGCAGCAGGCCGAGCACCCGGTCCGGGTGCAGCGGCAACGCGCCGACGGTACCGCGCAGCCGCAGGGCGTCCCGGACCGCGTTGGCGACCGCGGCCCCCGCCCCGGCGGTGCCGCCCTCGCCGGCTCCGCGCACCCCGAGCGGGTTGCCCGGAGAGGGGGAGTCCTCGTAGATCGCGATCTGGATGTCCGGCAGATCGGACAGGCGCGGCCATCGGTACTCATGGAAGGTGGTGGACAGCGGGATGCCGCGCTCGTCGTAGCGGAACTCCTCCAGCAGTGCTCCGCCGATGCCCTGCACCGCGCCGCCGTACAGCTGGCCGTGCACCATGCGGGGGTTGACGGACTTGCCGATCTCGTAGCTGACCGCGTAGCGCAGCAGCCGGACCCGGCCGGTGCCCGGGTCCACCTCGGCCAGCGCGTAGTGCGCGCCGTACGGGTAGGTCATGCCGTCGGCGACGTAGGTGCCGCGGCCGATCAGTCCGGGCTCCTCCCCAGCGCGGACGTGCTGGGGGGTGAAGCACGCGGCCGCGATCCGCCCCAGTGGCGCACGCAGGTCCGGGCGCCCCTCGACGACCAGTTCGCCCCTGCGGACGACCAGTTCGCCCGGTTCGACGCCGAGCATGGCCGCCGCGACCCTGCGGGCCTTGGCGACGACCGCCTCCGCTGCGAGTTTGGCGGCGGTTCCGCCCACCACGGTCGAGCGGCTGGCGAAACTGCCCGCCCCGTCCGGGAGGATGTCGGTGTCGGAGAGCACCACCTTGACGGTGTCGGCCGGGACGTCGAACTCCGCCGCGACGATCTGCGCCATCACCGTCTCGATGCCCTGGCCCGAGCTGGCGCCGCCCATGGCCACCCGGACCGCTCCGGTGACGCCGACGTCGACGACCGCGCTGTCGTGGCCGAGCCCGGCCTTCTCCAGGATGACCGCGCAGCCGGCGCCCACCAGCCGCCCGGCCTCCCGCGCTGCCCGCGCTTCCTCGCGCCACGACGCGTAGTCGAACTCGGCACGGGACTTGTCGAAGTGGGCGAGGTGGTCCGAGCCGTCGAGCAGCATGGGTGCGCCGAAGATCTGCATGGGGCGCCGCAACGGCATCTCGGTGCGGTCCGGCAGGTTGCGGCGGCGCAGCTCGACCGGGTCGATGCCGAGCTGGTCCGCCGCCAGGTCCATGACGTGTTCACGGACGAAGTTGTGCTGGAAGCGGCCAGGGGCCCGGTAGGTGCCGATGGGCGTCTTGTTGGTGGTGACGATGTGGATGCGGCTGCGGCAGGCGGGCAGCCGGTACGGGCCGGAGAACATCGCGGAGGTGAGCGCGGCGACCACCGCGCCGTGGGTGCGCACGTACCCGCCGTTGTCGAGCCACCCCTCGTCCCGCAGGGCGAGCAGCCGGCCGTCTTCGTCGAACGCCAGCTCGATGACGTGCTGCTGTTCGCGGGCGTGGTTGGCGGCGACCATGTGCTCGGTCCGGTCCTCGGACCACTTCACCGGCCGCCCCGTGCGCAGGCACAGCAGCGGGACCAGCACGTCCTCGGGGTAGAACTCGCCCCTGATCCCGAAGGAGCCGCCCGCGTCGGACTCCAGCATGTGGATCCGGTGCTCCGGCAGGTCGAGCATCCCGGCCAGCACCCGGCGGTTGAAGTAGGGGACCTTGGTGGCGCCCCAGACGGTCAGCCGCTCGGTGCGGTCGTCGTACTCGGCCACCAGGCCGCGCGGTTCCAGCGGGGTCCCGCTGTGCCGGCCCACGGACAGGTCGGCGGAGACGACGTGCGCGGCGGTGGCGAACACCGCGTCCACGTCGCCGTAGCCGAACTCGACCACGCCCACCTCGGCCGGTGCCTCGGGCCTGCTGGCCAGCCGGGAGCCGGCCGCGGCGCGGGCGTCGAGCACCACCGGCAGTTCTTCGAGTTCGAGTTCCACCAGGTCCGCCGCGTCCTCGGCCAGGTAGGGGTCCTCGGCGAGTACGGCGGCGACCGGTTCGCCCGCGTACCGGACGAAGCCGGTGGCCAGCGGGGGCTGCAGGTACGGGGTGAAGTCGATGCCGGGGTGCGGCTGGCGGACCGGGATGCGCGGGCTGCCCGGCAGGTCGCTCGCGGTGATGACACTGACCACGCCGGGCATCCGCTCGGCGGCCGAGGTGTCCACGTTCACGATGCGCGCGTGCGCGAGGGGGGACCGCACCACGCGGAGCCAGAGCTGGCCCGGCCGCACCGTGTCGTCGTGGAACCTGCCGCGCCCGCGCAGCAGCCGTTCGTCCTCCAGCCGGAGGACCGAGGCACCGATACCGCTCATCGCGGGACCATCCCTTCTGCGGCCCTCTTCGGCGGGGTGGTGGCCGCACGGTCCGGGTGGGGGCGTGTCCCGGGACGGCCGCGGTGGCACAGGGGTCGGCCCGGGGCGCTCATGCGCTCTCTCCCTCACGCGCGTCCGAGGGCGCTCCGGCCGGCTCCTCCGCGGCGGCGGTCCTGGACGACGTGGTCCCGAGCCGGCGCAGGCCGACCGACATGGCGGAGGCGACGGCTTCGACCATTCCGCCGTAGCCGGTGCAGCGGCACAGGTTGGCCGAGAGGCACTCGCGGATTTCCTGCTCGTCCGCTTCGGGCGCGCGGCGCAGCAGTTCCGTGCCGAGCATCAGGAACCCGGGGGTGCAGAAGCCGCACTGCAGTGCCCCCTTCTCGCGGAACGCCTGCTGGAGCACGTTCAGTTTGCCGTCCGGTGCCAGCGACTCGACGGTCTCGACCACGCTGCCGTCCGCCTGTACGGCGAGCATCACGCAGGCGCGGACGGGGTCGCCGTCCACCAGTACCGTGCAGCTCCCGCAGGTGCCCAGGCCGCAGCCGACGGTGGTGCCGGTCAGGTCCAGCGAGTGGCGGAGCAGGTCGGCGAGGTTCTGCCACGGGGAGGCGGCAACGGTGTGCTCCTGACCGTTGACGGTGAGCCGTACGGGCATGGTCTCGGTTTCCGGCTGGGTGCTCATCGGGATGCCTCCTGAAGGGTCGTCCTGGCCGGGGCGGACAGGCCGGCCCGGGTGACGGATGCGCGCAGGGACCTGAGGATCATGGTGGCGGCCAGCTCCCGCCGGTACGCCCCGCCGGCCCACGCGTCGCCGGGCGGGTCGAGGGCGTCCGCGAGGCTGCGGGCGGCCGCTGCGAGCGCCTGCTCCCCGGACCCGGCGCCGACCAGCACTTTTTCCGCACCGGGCAGCAGAACCGGGCGGTCGGCCACCCCGGACACCGCGACGCGGACGGCGGCCACGGAGCCGTCAGGGGCCAGCTCCACCTCGGTCGCGGCGGCGACCACGGGGAGGCTGCCCTCCTGCCAGCCGAACTCGACCAGCGCGGCGCTGGGGGCGGGCCGGGGCAACCGCACCTCGACCAGGATCTCGTCCCAGCCCAGGGCGGTACGCCCGTCCCCGAGCAGGAACTCGGTGACCGGGACGGTACGCACGCCGGCCGGTCCGAGCGCCGTGACCTCCGCGTCGAGCAGGGTCGCGAGCAGGCACCACTCGGCCAGGGGGTCGGCGTGCGCCAGGCTGCCGCCGAAGGTGCCCCGGACCCGTACCGGCAGGTGCGCGATCAGCCGGGCCGTCTCCGGCAGCACCCGGAATCCGTGCACCTCGGACCCGGCCGCCGTCTCGATCGCCCGGTGCGTGGTCATCGCACCGACGCGCAGGGCGTCACCGTCCCGGTGGAGCGACCGCAGCCCCTCCACCGTGCCGAGGTCCACCAGAGCGGTGGGCCGCTCCCGCCGCTGGTACATCAACGGGAGCAGGCTCTGGCCGCCGGCCACCACCCGTGCCTGCGGGCCGTGCCGCTGGAGTTCGGCGACAGCCTCCTCGGCGGTGCGCGGCCGGGCGTACGCGAAGCGAACGGGCCTCATCGGTGCCCTCCTCAGGGCTTGCTGACCGCAGGGACGACGAGTTCGGTGTGGCCGAGCTGCCGCATCAGGTCGACGATGTCGAAGTGGGCGGAACGCTCGATCACCTTGTCGCCGCGGAACCGGTCGATGCCGATCGCGGTGAAGGTGGCCTTGCGACCGCTCGGCGGCAGCCCCCGGAACGGGCCCAGTTGGGTGGCGATGCACTCGACCCGGGTCACCACCAGGTCGCCCTCCGCGGTCTGTTCCTGGACCATGTCGCTGATGTCGGGGAACGCGGTGCGGAAGGCCCTGACCCAGGTGCGTACGCCCTCCGGGCCGCGCAGGTCGAACTGCGGCCAGTAGAAGTCGTCCGCGAAGATCTCGTCGGCCAGCTCCAGCCGGTTGTTGGTGATGATCTCCTCGAAGAGCAGCGCGATCCGCTGCTTGCGGGCTTCCAGGGAACTTCCGGTCGGTACGACGATCTGCGTGTTCGCGGTGTCCATGGGACTCCTTGTCCGTGTCGGCGCCTGCGCAGGGGGGCCGGCGGCCCGGCCGACGCGTCAGGCGGTACGTAGTCGGCGGGCGAGCAGGGCGCTCGCTCCGCAGGACAGCAGGGCCAGGGCGGAGTCGACCGAGGCGACCCAGGTCAGGGCGGAGGCGAAGTCGGACACGCCGTGCCCGGCGCCCAGGGCCGCGAAGAAGACGGTGCCGATGCCGGCCACGCCGGCCGCGCTGGAGAACTGCTGGGTGGTGGTGAGTACGCCGGCGGCGGCGCCGGCGTTGACGGTCCGTGCGCCGGCCAGGACGACGCCGGTGAGTGCGGGAACCGCCAGGCCGTTGCCCGCGCCGATCACGACCATGGGGCCGATCAGCAGGGCTGCGCTGGTGTCGCCGCCGGCGAGTTGTACGACGACGAGAAGGGCCAGCATGCCCACTGCGGCGATCGCGGTGCCGGTGGTCACCAGGCGGGCGCCGAACCGTCCGACGACGCGCGGGGACGTGATCGAGGCCGCGGCGAAGGCCACGCCGAGCGGGGCGAAGGTGAAGCCGGCCTCGAGCGGGGACAGCCCCAGGCCCGACTGCAGAACCAGGGTCAGGGCGAACATCAGGCTGAAGAAGGAGCAGAAGGTGCCCAGGCACACCACCAGGCCCCGGACGAAGACGGCGTTGCGGAACAGGGACAGGTCGAGCATCGGCTGGCCGCCGCGCCCGGCCAGTGCGCTTTCGTAGCGCAGCACGAGCACCATGACCGGGACCGCGGCGATCAGGCAGATCCACGTCCACACCGGCCAGTGCTCGGCACGGCCCAGCACCAGCGGCGCCAGGACCAGGGCCAGGGCCGCGGAGACGCCGACCGCGCCGACCGGGTCGAGCCGGGGGCGTGCGGGCGAGGCCCGGTGCGGCAGCAGGCGCAGTGCGAAGGCAAGTGCCGCCAGGCCGATGGGCACGTTGACCAGGAAGATCACCCGCCAGCCCAGGCCGAGGACGTCCCACTGGAGCAGGACGCCGCCGAGCACCTGGCCGGCCACGGCGCCGACGCCGATGACCACACCGAACCAGGCCAGCGCACGCGCCCGCTCGGTCGCCGGGAAGACCGCCGTGATCATGGCCAGCACCTGCGGCACCATGGCGGCGCCGGTGAGGCCCTGGAGCAGCCGCGCGACGACCAGCTGGCCCGGGTTCTGGGCGAGCCCGCACAGCAGTGAGGCGATGGAGAAGGCCAGCGTCCCGCCCAGGAACATGAGCCGGGAGCCGAGCAGGTCGCCCAGCCGGCCACCGGTGATCAGACCACTGGCGTAGGTGAAGCCGTAGCCGGCCACGATGAGTTCCAGCGCCGCCTGGCTCGCGTGGATGTCGCGTTCGAGCGACGGCGCCGCGACGTTGACCACGTACAGGTCGAACTGCGCCATGAACATCGCGGCGAGCAGCACCGGCAGCATGAGCCAGCGCTTCGCGTACGGCGCGGGCGCGCCGTCCGCCGCTGCGGGAGGCTGGGCCGGGACCGGCGAGCGGCCTGCCGCCTCGGTCTTTTCTGGCGTAGACATGGAAAGAACACCGCTTTCTGCCGGGTCCGCTCCGGCCGGGAGTCAATGTGTTTGATGGGAATCAAACACCGAGTGTACGTGTTGCGTCGAACACTTCAAGTCCCGGCCGGGCTCTTCGGGCCGTTCCGTGCGGACACCGCAGGGGGGATTCGGTGCCGTGCGGATCTGGTGCCGGGGCGGTGGTCAGGCGGCCGCGGCCGCGGCCGCGCTCTGCTGCCGCACCTTCTCCAGCCGCCAGTCGACCTTCGCGTAGTCGGCCTCGGCGAGGGCTGTCGCCTCGTCGATCGAGCGCACCACCGGCAGGTCGAACCGCTCGACGATCGCCGTCAGGCGTTCGGGAACCGAACCGCCGATCTGGATGTAGGGGATGGCCAGGTCGTCCAGCGCCTTCAGCAGCATGGTGTCGCAGGCGGCGCGGAAGCCCTCGTTCATCGGGCGGTGGCCGTCCGCGCCGAGCGTGAACTCGTTGCGCAGGTGGACGAAGCCGTCGAACGACTCCTTGACGTGCTGCCGGAAGGCGTGCCCGAGCTGCGCGACGACGTCCTCGAAGAAGGCCATCTCCGGCGTCTTCACCGGCGGCGGCCCGTCCGTGTGCGCGCCCGGGTCCATGCCGAACTCGACGCGCGCCGCGGCGTAGGTCCACTCCTGGAGCGAGGAGCCGTCGGCGATGAAGCTGTCGCCGAGCAGACCCTCGTTCACCGCCCGGCCGACGTGCCGGCGCACCGCCAGCTGGACGTACTCGGCCGGTGTCACCTCGGTCAGTGCCTTGCCGGGGACCGCGTCCGGCATGATCTCGCGGATGGTCTTGGCGGGGGACCGCGGTATGCCGGTGTGGTGCGAGAGGGCCATCGTGGTGAAGGTCTTGCCGGCGGAGTAGGTGCCGGAGATGGAAAGTCGCATGGGTCGCCTCCTTGTTGTCGTCTGTCTCATGCGGACCGAAGAGCGGCGGCCGCCGCGTCCTCGGGCAGTTCATGTGCGAAAGCGGCGCGCATCGTGATGCCCGCCAGTGCGCCGCGCAGGTCGACACTGCGCCACGCACCGCCGCGCAGGCGCAGCAGCCGGTGTCCGGTGACGCCGGTCTGCGTGCGCAGGGGCTCGCCGGGCTCCCGCAGCGTCCGGCGGCCGCGGGGGGCCTCCAGCACCGTCTGCATCATCCAGAGGGTGTTGCTGCTCTCCCGGGTGAGCGAGTCCAGTTCGTACATCAGCACCTGGGCCAGCTGGAGGTTGACCACGAACGCGTCGACCAGGGAGATCGCCGGCTGGGCGGTGCCCTCGATGCCCTCGGCCGGCACCGGGCTCCCGGCCTCGTCGGTGAACCGGGCGTCGGCCTCGGCCGTCAGCGCCCCGACGTCGACGCGCACGTCGTGGATGGTGTGCCGGCGCCGCTTGAAGCCCTCGCCGTAGAAACGGGACTCGGCCGCTCCGAGCACGTCCGCCAGCGAGTCGTGTACCCGGGCGCCAGGAGCATGGATGTCCTGGATGTCCACCGCGGTGCCGCGGGCCGTCGGGTGCTCGATCTCGCAGCGCACCCGCAGGCCGCCGACCGCGCAGTCGTACACCGAGCGGTTGCCGCCCTCCGCCTCCCGGTCAGGCTCGCTGCGGACCAGGGCGGCGCTCAGCGGCAGGTCTGCCAGCTCCTCCTGCGGGGCGTTGCCGGCCCGCAGGGAGACCTTGCGCAGACGCATGGCGCGCTGGCCGGCGGCGTCGAGCCGGTGGGCGCGCACCAGGTGGGACTCGGCCAGCTGGACTCCGAGCACCAGGACGTCGACGGTGCTCAGGTGGGGCGCCAGGTCCACGCCGGAACGCTTCCTCGACCAGTCGGCGGGGTAGCTGATGTCGGCCGTGGCGGTGACGCAGACCCCTTCGGACAGGGCCGGGTTCACCCGGACGTCGCGCACGCCGTACTGGGCGCGCTGGTAGCCGCGTGAGAAGAACCTCGTCTCGCCCGGCCCCAGGTAGTCGTCGATGGAGCTCAGCAGCAACTGCTGTCCGGTGGCCGTCATCTCAGGCCGCCGCCGCGGTCGTGATCGCCCGCTGGTAGGCGCTCACCAGGTCGCCGACCGAGCGCATGTCCGCGATGGACAGGTCCTCCCCGAACGGGTCGACTCCCAGTTCCTCCTCCAGTTGGATCAGCAACTGGGCCAGCATCAGGGAGTTCAGTCCGACCGAGCCCAGGGCGTCGTCCAGCGAGATGCTGCCGGACTCGCCGTCCTGGTCCAGCAGTAGCGACCTGATCTCACGGACGATCAGGTCCGTTGTGTCCTTCTCCGTCAGCATGTGATTCCTCCGTCGATGACCAGTGACTGCCCGGTGACGAAACCGGCACGGGGCGAGGCGAGGAAGAGGACCGCGTCGGCGATCTCCTCCGCCGTTCCCAGCCGGCCCAGCGGAGTCCGGTGCTGGATCCGCTCCCGGTTCACCGCGGTGACGTTCGCGGTCATGTCGCTCTCGAAGAAGCCGGGGACGACCGAGTTGACCCTGATGTTGAAGGCACCCAGCTCCCGGGCCAGGCCGCGGGCCAGGCTGTCCATGCCTGCCTTGGCCGCCGCGTAGACCGCCACGCCCCGGTAACCGCGGATGGCGTTGATGGACGAGATGTTGACGACCACGCCGCCACCGCCGCGGACCATCAACCGGGCGCAGGCCTGGGTCAGCACGATCGGCGCGAGCAGGTTGTTGCCGATCAGCGTCTCGATCTGCTTCGCCGCGGTGGTCAGGAACAGTTCCTGGTGGAGCACTCCGGCGTTGTTGATCAGCAGGTCCACCCGGCCGAACCGCCGGGCGACGGAACGGGAGAAGTCACGCAGGTTCTGCGGATCGCCCAGGTCGGCGGCCTCCCAGTAGAAGGTGTCCGGGTGCTTGAGCGCGGTCTGCTCGATGAACTCGTTGCCCGTTCGGCTGAAGGTGGCCACCCGCCAGCCCTCGGCGAGCAGCCGCTCCACCAGGACTCGGCCGAGGCTTCGGCTGCCTCCGCTGACCACGGCGACGCCGTGGCCGTCCCGGGGCATATCCGCCTGATCTTCGGTCATATCGGTTTCCCGGTTTCTTCCGGTATCGGTTACATACTCGGACGGTGCTTCCTCAATTCGTTGATCCGATGATTCCGCGGGAGATCGGCAATGCGCGACAATTTCTTCCGGTCGGCGCTCGGCATGAGGCTAGCGAGTTGAAGTGCACCTGAAGCAAGAGGGTGTCCGAATTCTCCTTCATTCTCCGGCATCCTCCGTCGATCACCGCCGATTCCCTTCGGGTTCCTTTGGTTCCCCCGGGTTCCTTTGGCGTGCGGCAGCGCGCGCTCCCGCCGCTCCCGCCGTTCAGTGCGGTGTGGCCCGACCGCACCGATGGCGGGTATGCCTCCGGGCACCCGGGTGTTTCCCTGTTATGTTCGATGGAAGGTGAACATCACCGCGTAAAGGCCGGCCCACCGCAGAAGCGCGGCGCGTACCCCTGGGCCGCTACGGAAGCCGGGAGGACAGATGACGAACACCCGAACCCACCCGGGGCGCACCCGAGCCGTGCACGTCCACCCTCGGGACGTGCGGCTGATCACCGCCCTCACCGCACTGGCGGACCCGGTGCGGCTGGCCATCGTGCGGGATCTCGCCGGCAGTACGGACTGGTCGCGTGCCTGCGGGTCCTTCGACGTGCCGGTGGGCAAGGCCGCGCTCAGCCACCACTTCGCCGTGCTGCGCGAGGCCGGCGTGCTCGAACAGCGCGACGAAGGGGCGCGGCGGGTCAACCGGCTGCGCCGGCAGGAGTTCGACGAGCGCTTCCCGGGTCTTCTGGACCTCGTACTGCGGGACGAGCCGGCGTAGCGGACGCGGGAGGACCCACCCTGTGCGGGTGGCGGTCCCGCAGGGGACGGCGGACCGCTCGCCGCTCACCGCGCCCCCACCCGCTGCCCCTTCACCCGCCCGACATCCGTCCGCGCCCACGTGCCCAGCGGTCCTCGGTGAGCCCGGCGCCAAGGTGATTCCGGTCACCTTGGCGCTGGGTTATTGGTTCATGTCAACTTGAACCGGCTAGCTTCTCGAACCATTGCGGGCTGCCCAACCGGCCCGGTTCACGTCGCCGGACCAACATCCGGGGCGGATGCGTGATCGCGATGTCAGGATGATCGGAGAGGGCAATGAGTTTTTCTTTCCTCGACCGTCTGCATTCATTCGGAGACAGCGAGGCCATCGTTTTCAACGGAATGCGGTACTCATACGCCCGGTTGACGGCGGATGTCGCCGAGTGGCGCGAATTCCTCGACCGGGAGGGAGTGGTCCGGGGCGAAGTCGTGACCCTGGAGGGGGCCAGTTCCCCGATGGCGTGCGCCGGACTGCTCGCACTGGTCGAACGGGGCACCGTCGTCGTTCCGCTCACCGCGCTGCCGGCGCCCAAGCGCGCGGAGTTCCACGAGATCGCCGAGGCGGAAGTGGTGATCACGATCGGCGCGGACGGCAGCGGCCGCACCGCGGAGCGCACCGGCCGCACCGCCGGGCACGAGCTCTACCGGCGCCTGCGCGAAGCCGGCTCCCCGGGGCTGGTGCTGTTCAGTTCCGGCACCACCGGACGCAGCAAGGCGACCGTCCTCGACTTCACGCGCGTGCTGGCCCGGTACGGAGAGCCGACGCGCCCCAAGCGCACCCTGGCGTTCCTCAACCTGGACCACATCGGCGGGATCAACACCCTGCTGCACACGCTGAGCCAGGGCGGCACGCTGGTGACCGTCCCGGAGCGCAGCCCGCGCAGCGTGTGCCGGGCCATTGCCGACCACCGGGTGGAGGTGCTGCCGACCACACCGACGTTCCTGAACATGCTCCTCATCTCCAGGGTGTCCGAGGAGTACGACCTCAGCAGCCTTCAGCTGGTCACCTACGGCACGGAGCCGATGCCGCTGGGCACGCTCCAGCGGATCAAGCAGGCGCTGCCGCACGCCCGCCTCAAGCAGACCTACGGGTTGTCCGAACTGGGCATCCTGCCGACCCGGTCGAAGGCCGACGACACGCTGTGGGTCAAGCTGGGAGGCCCCGGGTTCGAGTACCGGATCCGGGACGGCATCCTGTGGATCCGGTCCGAGATGGCGATGCTCGGATACCTCAACGCCCCCGCTCCGTTCGACGAGGAGGGGTTCTTCAACACCCAGGACGCGGTGGAGACGGACGGCGACTACGTCCGCATCCTCGGCCGCTCGTCCGAGATCATCAACGTCGCGGGCGAGAAGGTCTACCCCAGCGAGGTGGAGAACGTGCTGCTGGAGTTCCCGGCCATCGCCGACGCCACGGTCAGCGGCCGGGCCAGCCACGTCACCGGCATGGTGGTCAAGGCGGTGGTCAAGGTGACCGACCAGGCCGGCGCGTTCGACCCGGCCGCGTTCGTCAGAGAGGTGCGCGCGCACTGCCGGCGCCGACTGGAGCCGTACAAGGTACCCGCCGTGATCGAGATCTCCGAGGCGGACCACCACAACGACCGCTTCAAGAAGTCGCGGAGCCTGGTGTGAGCCCCGCGGCGCGGCAGGCGGTCGCCCC
>NZ_DATDBG010000220.1:0-6019 GCF_036524955.1 Streptomyces sp. | reverse complement strand
AGTTCGCCGAGGACGTCGGCGAAGCGGCGATCGGCGGCGATCGGCGGCGAACGGGCGCTGGACGAGGCGATCGCGCACGGGGGCCGTACGCTCTGGGAGGCCGGAGGCGAACCGGTCGCGACGGCCGGAACCACCCCGCCGCAGGACGGCGCCGTGCGGGTGGTGGCTGTCTGCACCCCGGAGAGGCAGCGCGGGCGCGGGTACGCGGGCGCGGTGACCGCCCCGCGGTGTCACGGGCCGCGCGCGACGCCGGAGCCGACGCCGTACTCCTCTTCGCCGACCTGGCCGATCCGGTGAGCAACGGCCTTTACCAGCGGCTCGGTTACCTGCCGGTACGGGACCATCTGTCGATCAACTTCACCCGACGGGCGTCACAGGGCCCCCGCATAATGGACCCCGGCGGAAACCCCGCCGATCGACGATCCCGCCTGGAGGACCCGTGACCGGCGTCGGCCGACAGCCGTCCCCCCTCGTGAAGTTGCGCCCCGCGCCGTTCGGCGCCGATCCTGCGGGCGCGCGGCTGGACCGCATCCTGAAGTCACCGAACTACAAAAACGGCGCCTTCGTGAACCCCGTCGGCGCCCGCACCGGCCCCGGCGGCGACTTCTTCACGTCGCTTCCGGCCAACCTCCGCAAGGAGGCCCGCCTGTCCCGCAAGCCGGCCAGGCCGGTACCGCTGCACCCCACCACCCTCGCCGACCTCGCCGAGCCGCCGGCGTCCGGATTGCGGCTGACCTGGATGGGCCACTCCACGGTGCTCGCCGAGATCGGCGGCCGGCGCGTGCTGTTCGACCCGGTGTGGGGCGAGCGCTGTTCGCCGTTCTCCTTCGCCGGGCCCCGGCGCGTGCACCCCACCCCGGTGCCGCTGGCCTCCCTGACGGGCGTGGACGCCGTCGTCATCTCGCACGACCACTACGACCACCTGGACATGCCCACGATCCAGGCGCTGATCCGCAGCGACGTGCTCTTCGCGGTGCCGCTGGGCGTCGGCGCCCACCTGGAGCACTGGGGCGTACCGCCGGAGCGCCTGCGCGAACTGGACTGGAACGAGTCGACCGAGATCGCCGGCCTCCGCCTGACCGCCACCCCGGCCCGCCACTTCTGCGGACGCGGTCTGCGCGGTCGACAGCAGACCCTGTGGGCGTCCTGGGCGGTCACCGACGGCACCCACCGCATCTACCACAGCGGCGACACCGGCTACTTTCCCGGCTTCGCCGACATCGGCGCCGAGCACGGCCCGTTCGACGCCACGATGATCCAGATCGGTGCGTACAGCGAGTTCTGGCCGGACATCCACATGACCCCGGCCGAGGGCATGCAGGCCCACGTCGACCTGTCCGGCGGCGAACCGGCCGGCGTGATGCTGCCCATCCACTGGGGCACCTTCAACCTCGCCCAGCACGCCTGGTCCGACCCGGCGGAGGGCACGGTCGCCGCCGC
Organism: Streptomyces sp.; assembly: GCF_036524955.1. GTDB lineage: Bacteria > Actinomycetota > Actinomycetes > Streptomycetales > Streptomycetaceae > Actinacidiphila. Next base: position 4,579 of record NZ_DATDBG010000220.1, on the reverse strand, counting down.
CCGCGCGGTCGGCGCGAAGATCGCCACCCCGCGGGTCGGCGCCCCCTTCGAACCCACCGACCCGCAGGTGGACGACTGGTGGTGGCGCGAGGTCGCGGTGCGGCCGGCGGGCGGCTGGACCGCCCACCCGGCGGCGCCGAGCGCCCGCAGGAAGCCGGGCGACGCGGTCGGCGCGCTGCAGGCGGAGGACCCCATACGGTTGGACGGCGACGCGGACACCGGTGACAAGGGCGACCTTGAGGTGGCCCGCCCCCAGTAGACCGGTCCGGCCCGGAGCGGGTCGCGGACACGCTCCGGGCCGGTCACCCCCGCTCCCCGGGAGCGGGGCCGAGCCCGTCACCGTCAGAGCCCACGCCGTCCGCACCGCCCAGCACGGTGAAACTGAACGAGAAGGCGGCCGGCTCCGCCGTCAGGCGGAAGGCGGGCAGCACCTCCGGGCCGCAGGCGTGACTGCCGACGCCGTGCAGCGCGTGGTCCAGGTGCACCCACAGCACCTCGGACCGCCGCAACTCGTGGGTGTGCCGCGCCGCGTCCAGCGCCCGCGTGCTCCACGGCCGCGCGGTGAACCAGAACGGCGGCGCGCCGTCCACCCGCAGCCCGCCGCCACCCGCCCGGCGCAGTTCGGCCCAGCGGACATCGGCCCGCGCGCCGTTCTCCTGCGGGCGGACGTACGGCGTCTGGAGGCCGTCCACGGTCGAACTCCAGCGCCCGATCCGGGAGGCCGCGCGCGTGTCGGGATAGGCCTCGCCGGGCCCGCCCCCGTACCACTGGACGGAGGTCAGCGTTGGGCTCAGGCCCAGACGTACGCCGAGCCGGGGCAGCGGCAGCCGCCAGTCGCCCTCCGGCACCACCTGGACGTCGAGCCCCAGCCGGTCGCCGGTCGCGGTCCAGACGTAGACGGTGCGCAGCGCCAGGTCGGAGGCGGCCGGCGCCACCCGGGTGGCGACGGTCAGCGCGTCCTCGCCCACGGTGACCCGTTCGATCCGGTGCCGCATCCGGTGCAGCCCCAACTCCCGCCAGAGCCGCTCCAGCTGGCCGCCGGGGAAACCCTCCGCACCGCGGTCGTTGTCGATCGGCGCCCGCCAGACGTCGAGCGCGACGTCCCGTACCTCGGAGCCGCCCAGACACTTCAGCGAGCCGCTCGCCGCGTCGAACGTGCCCGGGCCGAGGACGATCAGGCCGCCCTCGGCCCGCCGCGGAGTGTGCGGCGCGGGCTCCGGGGCCGGCGGCCGGACGGCGGTGGCGGACGGCTCGGGGGTGCGGCCCGCCGGGGCGGGGCGGTTCGCGGCAGCGGTCGGGGCCGCCGCGAACTGTGCCCAGGCCACCTCGTGTCCCGACGGCGCCCAGGCGGTGTCCTCGGCGAGCACCGCCCGTACTGTCCACCACGCCTCGCCGGGCCGGCCTGCCTCCGCCGCTACGGGCACCTGCGGCAGGTCCAGCACCACGCTCGCGCCGGGCGCCACGTCGGGCACGTCGAGCCGCCCGGAGCCGCCCACCACGCCCGCCACCTCGTACGACCAGCGGAACGCCAGCCCCGAGAGATCGGAGAAGTCATGGCGGTTGGTGACCGTCGTGGTGCCGCGCGCCGGGTCGCCCTCGATGCGCACCGGCTCGATGACCTTCTTGTACTCGATCAGCCCCGGTGACGGCGTGCGGTCGGGGAAGAGCAGTCCGTCGCAGACGAAGTTGCCGTCGTGCACCTCCTCGCCGAAGTCGCCGCCGTACGCGAAGTACGCGGTGCCGTCCACGGCCCGCCGACGCAGCCCGTGGTCGATCCACTCCCAGACGAAGCCGCCCTGGCAGCGCTCGTACGTCTCGAAGATCCGCTGGTACTCCGACAGGCCGCCGGGACCGTTGCCCATCGCGTGCGCGTACTCGCACAGCACGAACGGCATGGCGCGCCGCCGCTCGTCCGACTCGGCGTCGGCCAGCGGCGGCTCCGCGCGGCGGCCGATCAGCTCGGACTCCGCGTGGTCGGCGTACATCCGCGAGTACACGTCGGTGTCCGCGCAGGTCCGGTCGCCCTCGTAGTGGATCGGGCGGGACGGGTCGCGCCGCCGTATCCAGGAGGCCATCGCGGACAGGCCGCGGCCGGTGCCGCACTCGTTGCCCAGGGACCACATGATCACCGACGGGTGGTTCTTGTCGCGCTCCACCATCCGCGCCGCCCGGTCCAGCAGCGCCGGCGTCCACCGGTCGTCGTCCACCGGATTGCCGCGCCAGCCCACCAGCTCGAAGCCGTGCGTCTCCAGATCGCACTCGTCCACCACCCACAGCCCCAGCTCGTCGCAGAGGTCGAGGAACGCGGGGTGCGGCGGATAGTGGCTGGTGCGGACCGCGTTGACGTTGTGCTGCTTCATCAGCAGCAGGTCACGGCGCATCGTCTCGATGTCCACCACGCGGCCGTGGTCCGGGTCGAACTCGTGCCGGTTCACCCCGCGCAGGAGGACGCGGCGGCCGTTCACCTTGAGCACGCCGTCCTCGACGGCGACGGTACGGAACCCGATCCGCAGCGGAATCCGCTCTCCCTCGGTGGCGAGCTCGGCGTCGTACAGCCGCGGCACCTCCGCCGACCACGGCTCCACCGGTACGATCACCGGCTCGCCGGTCGGGACGTCCAGCCCCAGCTCGGGTACGGTCACCGTGCCCCGCGGTTCGCAGTCCACCCGCAGCGTGCCGGTACCGGTCAGGTGGTCGTACCCGCAGGTGACGAAGAAGTCGGTGACCGCGCCCTCGGGGCGTTCGATCAGCGTGACGTCCCGGAAGATGCCGGGCAGCCACCACATGTCCTGGTCCTCCAGATAACTGCCGGACGACCACTGGTGCACGCGGACCGCCAGCACGTTGCCGCGCGGCCGCAACCGCTCGCCGACCTCGAACTCCACGGGCAGCCTGCTCCCCTTGAAAGTGCCGAGTTCCTCGCCGTTGAGCCAGACCCGGGCGCAGGAGTCGACCCCGTCGAAGCGCAGCACCGCCGCGCCGCCCGGCCAGTCGTCCGGCAGATCGAAGAACCGGAGGTGGTCGCCGGTCGGATTCTCGGTCGGCACGTGCGGCGGATCGACCGGGAAGGGGTAGCGGACGTTGGTGTACGCGGGCCGGCCGTGCCCCTGCAGCGGCCAGTGGGACGGTACGGCCAGCACGTCCCAGCGCGAGGCGTCGAAACCGGGCCGCGCGAAGCTGTCGTCCTCCGCGTCCGCGGTCGGCGACAGGCGGAACCGCCACGCGCCACCGAGGTTCACCCGCCGGGCGTCGGACACCGCCGACCAGGCCCGCGGCGGGAGCGCTCCCGTGCCGGGGGAGACGTCCTCGTAGTAGGGGGGCGTCCCGGACGGTGGCGCGTCGTGCATGGTGGTGCCCTGCCTTTCTGATCTGGGTTTGAGCTGGTCATTCGTAAGATCGGTGGAACCTCGGGGCGCTGCGTACGGCTGTATGGTGGTCGCCACCGATGGCTTGAGGAGCTCCTCGGGGTGGGGCTCGGGGGGTGCCGGGCCGGTGGGCCGGGTCGTCCGGTGCCGGGCGGCCGGCGAGCGGGTCGGGGCGGGTTCGGGTGGTCGCCGGGAGGCTGCCGGGCTCGTCATCGGCCGCCCGGAGCGGGTGTGCGGGATCGATTCTGCTGAGGCGGGGACGTCGGCGCCAGATGCATTGACCACGGAATCCGGAACGGCCTTGCACCACAACGCACTTGACCCGCCGGGCCCGGCGCTGGGAGCATGCCCGCCCGGAACGTAGGGGGGATTCCATGGCGTACCTCGTTGGCGCTGTCGGCGCGGTCGAGCCGATACCGGGACTCAAGGGCGCGTCGGCCTTCGTCCTCATCGCCGCGGTCGTGGTGATCATCGCCGGTATCGCGGTGCTCCCGCTGATCATGGACGTACGGCGGGCCACCGACTGGCGGCAGCAGATCACGAACCGGCTGATCGATCAGGCACACACCGATCCCGGGATACGGGACTTCCTCCGTGATCTGCGCGAGCCGAGGGGCGTGCGCGGGCTCACCCGCAGCATCATCGCGGTGCTCATCCTGGCCCTGGTCGGGTTCGCCCTCGCCGTGGCCATGCTCTCCTCCGGCGGGGACGCCGGTGACCTGCGCAAGACCATCGTCACCTCCCTGATGACCGTGCTTGCCACGGTCGCCGGCTTCTACTTCGGCTCACTGGGCGCCCAGAACAGCGCGGAGGACGCGCGGCGCCACGCGGCCCGGCACACCGGGCGGGACACGCTCACGGCGACGGCGGGCCCGGGGGGCAACGCGGAGGTGTCGGTGGGGGAGGGGTCCCCGGAGGGCGGTGCGGTGAGGGAGGAGCCCCTGGAGGGCACTGCGGCCGGGGCGTCGTCCGGGGCGGGTGGCGGTGCGGAAGGGGGAGGTGTGGGGTTCCCGGAGGGCGGTGTGGAAGGAAGGTCGCCGGGGGCCGGTGGCGGTGTGGAGGCGGGGGGTGTGGGGTTCCCGGAGGGCGCTCCGAAGACCGCTGCGGAGGGGGAAGAGGCATCGGAGGACGGTGGCGTGCCGGGGAAGGGCGCCTGAGCCCGCGCTCCCCGGGTACGTCCGCGGAACACTTGTCCCGCACCAACGGTCGATCCT
>NZ_DATDBG010000219.1:0-14555 GCF_036524955.1 Streptomyces sp. | reverse complement strand
GGCGGCCAGGTTCACTTCGTGACGACGGTCTTCGTCATCGACCAGGATGAGATCCCAGGAACCAGGCTCGTCTCCCGGAAGAGCGAACCTGACGGTGGCGAACTCGGGTACGCCGACGGCCTGAACCCTTACTCTCTGGCCGCGCTCGAACACGCTTTGCGATTGCATACTGTTGCGTCTGCCTCAAGGCTCACCGGAATCCAGCCGATAGGCATGACTGCAGGCCAAGTTGCTGGACGTGGGTAAGCCGTGTCCTGGTCGTCCCCCTCGGCCGCGCACGGTCCCCCACCCGGCCGACTAACGGAACGTCAAATTACAGTACTCACCGCCACTTCCAATACGCGGAACCGTGGAGGGCTGGGCGTGGGCGACGGTTTCCAGCCACGATCTACAGCAGGCGCACGATCTCGCTCATCGAACCGGTGAACATGGTGCGCCGCCCCGGACTGCATCAACCGCACGATGAGGACGCTGAAGACAGCGGCACAGCCCTCGATCTCCCACATGGTGCCAGCATGCGTTCGCGTCGCACCTTGGGTTGGCAGTCAGGCCGATGGCCCGATGAGACATGCGGCAAGACTGCGCCTTCGGACGGGAATCGGCTGAGGGCGGTGCGGGCTCGCGGCGCCATCATTCTGCGTGGTGGTCGCGGCGCCAGAAAGTTGGGAGCCACCAGCAGAGCACCGAGCGGTCATCAGGCCAAGGGGTGTGGACCGCGGAGTCCCAGTCCTCGAAGAAGTCGCGCGTCAGGTCAATGGGGCGCCAGGCAGGGTCCAGCGGTTCGTCCTCGGCTGGCGGGCGGACGTACTTCCGTCCGTGCTGGTCGCAGGCGCCGGAGTCCTGGTAGTTGCGCTGCGCCTCGATGAGCGAGACCCGGTTCGCTCCGCCTGTCGTGGTCGGCCAGCGGAACTGGACATCGTCGTCCTCCCAGAAGCAGATGGGGCAGATCTCGAAGGAGCCGGGCATCTCGTCGAGGACGCGGTGTCCGCAGCAGGGGCAGGGGTAGCGGTCGCTCACCTCCGTAGTCTCGTTGACGGCCCGGCTGGGGCACCACGCATTTCGCTTCCGCGGCCCGTCCGACCAGTCCGCATACAGTCCGCAGGACCCCCGTAAACCCCCGTCGGAACCCAACGCACGCCAACGTCGAAATCCCTGGTCAGCCCCCTGCCTGGTGCTCCGCCGCAGGTCAGATCCGGCCCGGATACGTTCCGCTTCAACGTGTAGCGGCCTTCGAAGTCCTGCGGTTGGGTAAAACCGCAGTTCAGGGGCGGTCGGCTGCTTCGGTGGTCGGCCGCTTTCGCTTCGTTTTACTGAATTATGCGGGATGACCTGACCTGACCTGATGTGTTGTCAGATCCGTTTGTGCAGGTCGAGGCCCTTGAATCGGCGTGCAGTGCCATGTTCGGAATACGGACGCCGGATCCGTGCTGGCTGCGGCTGATCTTGCCGCCCAGGCACTCCGCGTCGGCGGTAGCCATATCCGCGCGGGCGGCGGCCAACGCTGTGGTTCCCCGTCCCGGAGGAAGGCCAGGGGAGGCTCAGCCCAGGTAGCCCATCCGGCGGCTGATCTCCTCCGCGCCCTCGAGTAGTACTGGGGCGAGCTCGTGCACGCGCTCCTCGGTGAAGCGGTAGGCCGGCCCCGAGGCGCTGATCGCAGCGATCACTTCGCCGTCGCGGGAGCGGATCGGGGCCGCCATGGCGTGCAGTCCGAGCTCGAGTTCCTCCAGCGTCACCGCGTACCCGCGCTGCCGTGCCTCGGTGAGGTTGCTCTCCAGCTTCGTCCTGGTAGTCAGGGTGCGCGGCGTCAGCTTCTTCATCCCGGACGCCGCGAGTACTGCGGCGCGCTCCTCCGCCGGCAGGTGGGCCAGCAGGATCTTGCCGCTGGACGTAGCGTGCAGCGGGGTGAGCTGCCCGACCCAGTTGTGCGTGCCGACCGCCCCCGGGCCGCGCACCTGATAGAGGTTGACCGCGTAGTGCTCCTGCAGGACGGCGATGTTGACGGTCTCGCCGATCCGCTCGGCGAGCCGCTCGCAGACCGGCCGCCCCTGCTGGGTGATGTCGATACTGCCCGTGACCGCGCCCGCCAGGCGCACGATCCCGAACCCGAGCCGGTACTTGCCCCGCTCGGCCGCCTGCTCGACCAGACCGCGTGCCTCCAGCGCTCCGAGCAGGCGGAACGCGGTCGACTTGTGGACATCGATCTGCGCGGCGACCTCACTGACGCCCGCCTCGCCGCGCTGGGCGAGGATCTCCAGAACAGTGACGGCACGGTCGACGGACTGCACCCCGTTCACCGCAGGGCCTATTGTTTCGCGGTCTGCCGTGTAGTTGCTCACAGCGCAACTATAAGCGTTTTGATCCATCGACCTCGCACCTGCGGCGGAAGCGGTGAAGGTTCGTGTGTCGCGGGATCAGCGGCGTCGGCGAGGCGCTCTTGGCGGACGCCGTGGCCGGGCTCGTGGAGACCGGCGTCGAGCACGTGGTCGCGCCCTGCGGCGACGCCGGTCGGCGGGTTGCCGAGCCATGTCGACCAGCACACGCCTCTCCTGTGCCGCTCCAGGGCGGGCGAGTGCCTGAGCCCCGGCACCATGCCATACCGGGGGTGGTGCCGAGAGCCCGGTGAAGTTACACGAGCTTCAACAACCTGTCTCGGCGCTGACACACTGGCGATGTTCTGTTGCGCATACAGAAACCAATCGCACTTTACGCAACGACGCTAGGTGTGAGTCGTTGGCCGCAGCGTCGCCGCCCAGGACGCCCTGAGCTCACCAGACCGACCCCTCGACAGTGGCCGCCCCGAGGGCAGACAGTCTGAACGTTTCTTATGGTGTAACGCGTCACGTAATGCGCAACATCCGCGACCGGCTCGGCCTCGGCTCTCCCCAGGCTCGGGGCCGTAGGTGCGGAGTCGGTTGCCTGAACCGTTGAGCACCCCCCGTCGTTCGTGCGGGACCCCCGTGAACAGCGAAGTCCACCCCGTTCCCTCGTCGATCGCTCCGGGCGGAGCGATGCGACGTCCCCGCTATTCAGAACATCCGGCCGAAGTTCGCACTCGGCCGTCGCCCCATGAGGAGATCGACAGTGACACACGAGGTACGCGCCGTCGTCGCCAGGAAGAAGGGCGCTCCGGTCTCGGTGGAGACCATCCTGGTGCCGGACCCCGGCCCGGGGGAGGCGCTGGTTCGGGTGCAGGCCTGCGGGGTCTGCCACACCGACCTGCACTACCGGGAGGGGGGGATCACCGACGAGTTCCCCTTCCTGCTCGGCCATGAGGCCGCGGGAGTTGTCGAGGCGGTCGGTGAGGGCGTCACCGACGTCGCGCCCGGCGACTTCGTCATACTCAACTGGCGCGCGGTCTGCGGCCAGTGCCGGGCCTGCCGCAAGGGCAAGCCGTGGTACTGCTTCGCCACCCACAACGCCACCCAGCCGATGACGCTGGCCGACGGCACTCCGCTGTCCCCGGCCCTGGGCATCGGTGCCTTCGCCGAGAAGACCCTGGTCGCCGCCGGCCAGTGCACCAAGGTGGACTCGACCGCCTCGGCCGCCGCGGCGGGGCTGCTCGGCTGCGGCGTGATGGCCGGGTTCGGCGCCGCGGTCAACACCGGCGGCGTTGGCCGCGGAGACTCGATCGCGGTGATCGGCTGCGGCGGCGTGGGCATGGCCGCCATCGCGGGCGCCAAGGTGGCCGGCGCCAGCCGCATCATCGCCGTCGACGTCGACGAGCGGAAGCTGCAGTGGGCCGGGAAGTTCGGCGCCACCGACACCGTCGACTCCTCCAAGACCGACGCCGTCGAGGCCATCCGCGCTCTCACCGGCGGCTTCGGCGCCGACGTCGTCGTGGACGCGGTGGGTCGTCCCGAGACCTACAAGCAGGCCTTCTACGCCCGCGACCTGGCCGGCACCGCCGTCCTGGTCGGCGTCCCCACCCCGGAGCTGACCGTCGACCTGCCTCTGCTGGATGTCTTCGGCCGGGGCGGGGCACTGAAGTCCTCCTGGTACGGCGACTGCCTGCCCTCCCGGGACTTCCCCGCCCTGGTCGACCTCTATCTGCAAGGCCGTTTCGACCTGGAGGGCTTCGTCAGCGAGGAGATCGCGCTGGACGAGGTGGAGGCGGCGTTCGCCAAGATGCACCGCGGTGAGGTCCTGCGCTCGGTGGTGGTCCTGTGACGGCGCGGATCGAGCACCTGGTCACCTCCGGAACCTTCCAGCTGGACGGGGGCAGTTGGGAGGTGGACAACAACGTCTGGCTGATCGGCGACGACCGGGAGGTCCTGGTCGTCGACGCCGCGCACGACGAGGCGGCGATCGCGGCCGCTGTCGGCGACCGGCGCCTGGTCGGCATCGTGTGCACGCACGCCCACAACGACCACATCAACGCCGCTCCGGCCCTCGCCGCCCGCACCGGCGCGCCCATCCTGCTCCACCCGGACGACGCGGTGCTGTGGAAGGCCCTGCACCCCCGGTGGGAACCCGACCGGGAGCTGGCCGACGGGGAGCTGCTGACCGTGGCCGGCACCGGACTGCATGTGCTGCACACTCCCGGTCACTCTCCCGGCGCCGTCTGCCTGTACGTGCCCGAGCTGGGCGCTTTGTTCTCCGGCGACACCCTCTTCCAGGGCGGCCCGGGAGCCACCGGCCGCTCCTACTCCGACTTCGACACCATCATCGCCTCCATCCGTGACCGGCTGCTCACCCTCCCCGCCAACACCACCGTTCACACCGGTCATGGAGGCAACACCTCGATCGGGGCCGAAGCGCCCCAGCTCGACGACTGGATCGCCCGAGGGCACTGACCCCGCCCGTCACAGAACACGAATCTGGAGGAAAAACATGGCGGCTGAGCCGAAGGTGGTCATCATCGGTGCCGGCATCGTCGGTTGCGCGCTCAGCGACGAACTGACCGAGCGCGGCTGGACGGACGTCACCGTCGTCGAGCAGGGCCCGCTCTTCGCCACGGGCGGTTCCAGCTCACACGCTCCCGGCCTGGTCTTCCAGACCAGCGGGTCCAAGACGCTGACCGAGTTCGCGAAGTACACGGTCGAGAAGTACAGCGGCCTGACCCTGGACGGGCAGTGGTGCTTCCGGCAGGTCGGTGGCCTGGAGGTGGCCACCAGCCCCGAGCGGCTGGCGGAGCTCCAGCGCCGACACGGGTGGCTGAGCTCCTGGGGGGTGGACAGCCGCCTGCTGACGCCCGAGGAGTCCGCCGAGCTGCACCCGCTGCTGAACCCGGAGCGGATCCTCGGCGGGTTCCACATCCCCAGCGACGGCTTGGCCAAGGCGCTGCGGGCGGGCGAGGCGCAGGCCCGCCGGGCGATGGCCCGCGGGGCCCGGTTCCTCGGGCACCACACGGTGACCGGGATCGAGACGACCGGGGACCGGATCAGCGCGGTGGTCACCGACCAGGGGACCTTCCCGGCGGACGTCGTGGTCTCCTGCGCAGGGTTCTGGGGGCCGGAGATCGGACGGATGGTCGGGCAGGCGGTGCCCCTGGTGCCGATGGCCCACCAGTACGCGACGACGACCGTGCTCCCGGTGCTCGAGGGGCGCAACGACGAGCGCACCGAGGCCGGCCTGCCGATCCTGCGCAACCAGGACGCCCGCCTGTACTACCGCGAGATGGTCGACCGGATCGGCATCGGCTCCTACGCCCACCGGCCGATGCCTGTCTCCCTGGACGACGTTCCGCACCCGCGTGACGCAGCCGTGATGCCGTCCTACCTCGAGTTCACCGAGGCCGACTTCGAAGGAGCGTGGGCCGACTCCGTGACCCTGCTCCCGTCTCTGGCCGGTGCGAAGGTCGAGGAGGGCTTCAACGGCATCTTCTCCTTCACCACCGACGGCATGCCGCTGATGGGCGAGTCGCGGGAGGTCCAGGGGTTCTGGCTGGCGGAGGCAGTGTGGGTCACTCACTCGGCCGGCGTGGCCAAGGCCATGGCTGAGTGGCTGGTTGACGGCCGGCCCACCACCGACGTCCACGAGTGCGACGTCAACCGCTTCGAGGAGGTGCAGCTGGCCCCTTCCTACGTGCACGAGCGAAGCTGCCAGAACTTCGTCGAGGTGTACGACATCCTGCACCCGCTGCAACCGGCGGAACGACCGCGCCCGCTGCGGGTCAGTCCCTTCCACTCCCGGCAGGATGCGCTCGGGGCGGTCTTCCTGGAGGGCGGCGGTTGGGAGCGGCCGCACTGGTACGAGGCCAACGCCTCCCTGCCCGAGGTGGCGCAGGTCCCCGAGCGCAACGCATGGGCGTCCCGCCACTGGTCGCCGATCGCCGGTGCCGAGGCGCTGGTCACCCGGGAACGCGTGGCCCTGTACGACATGACCCCGCTGAAGCGGCTGGAGGTGACCGGCCCGGGAGCGCTCGCCTTCCTCCAGGCGCTGACGACCAATCAGCTCGAGCGGCCAGTCGGGTCGGTCACCTACACCCTGCTGCTCGAGGAGGCCGGAGGCATCCGCAGCGACCTGACCATCGCCCGCCTGGAGGCCGACCGGTTCCAGATCGGTGCCAACGGCAACCTCGACCTGGACTGGCTGCGCCGGCGCCTGCCGGCCGACGGGACGGTGCAGGTCCGCGACATCACCGCCGGGACCTGCTGCCTGGGCGTGTGGGGGCCGCGCGCCCGTGATCTGGTGCAGCCGCTGACCGACACCGACTTCTCGCATCTGAGTTTCGGCTACTTCAAGGCCAAGCAGGCCTACCTCGGCGACGTCCCCGTCACCGCGATGCGGCTGAGTTACGTGGGCGAGCTCGGCTGGGAGATCTACACCACGGCCGACATGGGCGCCAGATTGTGGGACACCTTGTGGGAGGCGGGGCAGGAGCTGGGGATCATCGCCGCCGGCCGCAGCGCCTTCAACAGCCTGCGCCTGGAGAAGGGCTACCGCTCCTGGGGCCACGACATGACCACCGAGCACACCCCCTATGAGGCCGGCCTGGGCTTCGCGGTCCGCCGTAACAAGGGGGACTTCACCGGTCGGCCCGCGCTCGAGGGGATCAGTGAGGAAACGGTCACCCGTCGGCTCGCCTGCCTGGTGATCCAGAACCAGCAGGCCGTGGTGACGGGCAAGGAACCGGTCTACGTGGACGGCCGGCCGGTCGGCTACGTGACCAGCGCCGCCTACGGCTACACGATCGGTGCTCCGATCGCCTACGCCTGGCTCCCCGCCGAGCACGCCGCCCCCGGGACCCGGGTGGAGATCGAGTACTTCGGCGCCAAGGTCGCAGCTGTCACCGCCGCCGAGCCCCTGTTCGACCCCGCGATGTCGCGCATCCGGCGCTGAACCCGCCGAGGGCACCAGCGGAACCAAACCCTTGTCGGCAAGATTCCCAGGAGATGGACGCATGACCCCTTCGTACGACGTGATCGTCATCGGTCTGGGGGGGATGGGCAGCGCCGCCGCCTACCACCTCGCCGCCCGCGGGCAACGGGTGCTCGGCCTGGAGCAGTTCGGCCCCGCCCACAACTTCGGCTCCAGCCACGGCGGATCCCGCATCTACCGCCAGGCCTACTTCGAGGACCCCGCCTACGTGCCACTGCTGCTCCGTGCCCACGAACTGTGGGAGAAGCTGGCCGTTGACTCCGGTCACGAGGTCTTCACCGAAACCGGCGGCCTCATGATCGGCCGCGAGGACAGCACGGCCTTCGCCGGCACCCTGCGCAGTGCCCAGCAGTGGGGCCTGGACCATGAGGTCCTCACCGCCGCCGACATCCGGCGCCGCTTCCCCACCTTCACCCCCTCCGACAGGGACGTCGCCTTCTACGAGCGCAAGGCCGGCCTGGCCCGGCCGGAGGCGACCGTCACCGCCCACCTGGATCTGGCTCGCGCCCACGGCGCCGAGCTGCACTTCGCAGAACCCGTCCTCGGGTGGGAGGCCGATGGCGCGGGGCGCAAGGCCTGGGTGGTCACCGACCGTGGCAGCTACACCGCCGACAGGCTGGTCATCGCCCCCGGGGCCTGGGCTCCGAAGCTCCTCCCCGACCTCGGCGTGAGCGTGACGGTGGAGCGGCAGGTCATGTACTGGTTCCAGCCCGAGGGGGGTGTCGGCCCGTTCACCGCCGACCGGCATCCCATCTACATCTGGGAGGACCCGGACGGCACCCAGATCTACGGCTTCCCCGCCCTCGACGGCTGCGAAGGCGGCGCCAAGATCGCCTTCTTCCGCAAAGGCGTGCCCAGCGACCCGGACACTCTCGACCGCCAGATCCACCCGGAGGAGATCGCGGCCATGGCCGAGTACCTGCGCCCGCGCATCCCCTCCCTGCCCGGCCGTTTCCTCAAGGCGGCCGCCTGCATGTACTCCAACACCCCGGACGAACACTTCGTCCTCGCCCAGCACCCCGAGCACCCCCAGGCGACGGTGGCCTGCGGGTTCTCCGGCCACGGGTTCAAGTTCGTGCCCGTGATCGGCGAGATCATCGCCGACCTGGCCACCGAGGGCACCACCAAGCACCCCATCGCCCTTTTCGACCCCCGCCGCGTGCGCGTCTGACATCTCCCGAGGTGACAACGATGACCACCACCAGCCTGCCCCCGAGCTTGATCTCCACGCTGTCCGGGGAGTACTACACCGATCCTGAGATCTTCGCTCTGGAACAGGAACGCGTCTTCGAAGCCATGTGGTTCTGCGTGGCCCGCGCCTCCGAGCTGGCCAAACCCGGGCAGTTCCGCACCTACCAGGTCGGACGGGAGAGCGTGCTGATCTCCCGCTCCCGGGACGGCTCGCTCAAGGCGTTCCTGAACATCTGCCGACACCGCGGCGCCAAGCTGTGCACCGAGGAATCCGGAGAGGTCAAGCGCGCGTTCCAGTGCCCCTACCACGCCTGGACCTACGGCCTCGACGGCAAGTTGGTCGCCGCACCGAACCTCACGTCGATGCCGGACGTCGACCGAGTCGAGTACGGCCTGATCAACGTCCACATCCGCGAGTGGCTCGGATACGTGTGGATATGCCTCGCCGACACCCCGCCCTCCTTCGAGGACGCCGTGATCGGCGCCGTGATCGAGCGACTGGGCGACGCCGCCTCCATCGAGAACTACGGGATCGATGACCTGCAGGTGGGCCGACGAATCACCTACGACGTCAAGGCCAACTGGAAGCTGATCATCGAGAACTTCATGGAGTGCTACCACTGCGCCACCATCCACCCTGAACTGACCGAGGTGCTACCGGAGTTCGCCGACGGTTACGCGGCCCAGTACTACGTCGGCCACGGCGCCGATTTCGGGGAAGAAATCAAGGGCTTCACCATCGACGGCAGCGAGGGTCTGGACCGCATCCCAGGCGTGGCCGAGGAGCAGGACCGCCGCTACTACGCGATCACCATCAAGCCGCAGGTCTTCATCAACCTGGTACCCGACCACGTGATCTTCCACCGCATGTACCCGATGGCGCACGACCGCACGATCGTGGAATGCGACTGGCTCTACCTCCCGCGCGTCATCGAAAGCGGAAAAGACGTGGACCGCTCGGTCGAGCTGTTCCACCGCGTCAACCAGCAGGACTTCGACGCCTGCGAGCGCACTCAGCCGGGGATGAGCTCCCGGGCCTACGCCAAGGGCGGCGTCCTCGTGCCCAGCGAGCACCACATCGGTGCCTTCCACACCTGGCTGCAGGACAAGCTCGGCTCCGCGGTCTCCCGCTGACCCGTCACTCTCCCAGTCGGCCTTCTCGTGGCAGGAGGGCAGGCCGACTGGGACCCACATATCACGTCCCGCTCGCTCAGCCCGCTGTGAGCAGCTGACCGGCCGGCGACAGCCTTCAGCAAGAAGGATGAGACAATAATGAGCAAAACACACCAAAGCAACAGGGATAGAGGCCACACCGCGGTGGCAGCCCCAGCAAGGAGCCCCGTGACCACCACCCGGCCTCGAATCGACCCCGTCGTCTTCGGCGTCACCGCAGTCCTCACCCTCGCCTTCGTCCTCTGGGGCGCCACCGCCACCGACACCCTGGAGAGCGTGTCCGGTTCCCTGCTGGACGGGCTGATGCGAAACGGCGGCTGGGCGTTCGTCCTGACCGCCTCCGCCTTCGTCGTCTTCGCCCTCTGGCTGGCGGTCAGCCGCTACGGGCGGATCACCCTGGGCCAGGAGGGCGAGAAGCCCGAGTTCCGCACCATCTCCTGGATCGCCATGATGTTCAGCGCGGGCATGGGCATCGGGCTGATGTTCTACGGCGTCAGCGAACCGCTGTCGCACTTCAAGACGCCGCCGCCCGGCGCCGACCCGGCCGACACCGCACAGGCCATGGAGATCTCCATGGCCACCACCCTCTTCCACTGGACGGTTCACCCGTGGGCGATGTACGCGGTGGCGGGGCTGGCGATCGCCTACAGCACCTTCCGGCGCGGCCGGCGACAGCTGTTCAGCGCCGTCTTCACTCCGCTGATCGGGGCGAAGCGGGCGAACGGCTGGGGCGGCAAGGTCATCGACATCCTCGCCATCTTCGCCACCCTCTTCGGCTCCGCGGCATCCCTGGGCCTGGGCGCCCTGCAGATTCGCAGCGGCATCACCGAACTGGGATGGAAGGGAGACATCGGCACCGGGCTGCTGGTCGCCATCATCGCCGTGCTCACCGTGGCGTTCGTCGCCTCCGCGGTGTCCGGCATCGCCAAAGGCATCCAGTGGCTGTCCAACATCAACATGGTGCTGGCGCTGTCCTTGGCGGTCTTCGTATTCGTCGCCGGGCCGACCATCCTCATCCTCGACCTGCTGCCCACCTCCCTCAGCGCCTACCTCGGTGACCTGACACAGATGGCAGGACGTACCGAAGCCTCGAGCGGTGAGGGAGTCGCCGACTGGCTCGCCGGCTGGACGGTCTTCTACTGGGCCTGGTGGATCTCCTGGACGCCGTTCGTCGGCATGTTCATCGCCCGGATCAGCCGCGGCCGCACCATCCGGCAGTTCGTGGGCGGGGTCATCCTCGTGCCCAGCACGGTCAGCCTGCTGTGGTTCGCGGTCTTCGGCGGCTCGGCGATGCGGCTGCAGGACCAAGGCCACCTCGGCGACGCCACGACGGCCCAGGGCCAGCTCTTCGACGTGCTCCAGCAGTACCCGATCGCCACGGTGACCAGCGTGCTGGTCGTGCTCCTCGTCGGGATCTTCTTCATCTCCGGTGCCGACGCCGCCTCCATCGTGATGGGGACCCTCTCCCAGCGCGGATCCCTGGAACCGACCCGGGCCGTCGTCGTGTTCTGGGGCGTGCTGACCGGAGCGGTTGCCGCCGTCATGCTGCTCGTCGGCGGCGGCACGGGCGACGCGCTCACCGGACTGCAAAACCTCACCATCCTCGCGGCCGCCCCCTTCACACTCGTGATGGTCGGGCTGTGCCTCGCGCTCATGCGCGACCTGCGCCACGACCCACTCATCATCCGCGGGCAGCAGGGCGAGGAGGCCATCGAAACGGCCGTCATCGCCGGCCATGAGAAGTACGACGGCGATTTCGAACTCCGCATCGGCCCCGCCGCCTCATCGGGCGACACAGAGCTCAGGGAGTCTGTTCCGTCCTCCGAGTTCTGACGGGGGCGGTCCGACACCGGCGGGGCCGTGGAAACGACTCACGCGGTCACGGCCCCGCCCGTACCTCCCCACGCACCCCCACACACTGAAAATGTGTATGGGCATATCTGGTATTCGACTATCCCTGACGCCGTCCTATTCCGCTGAGCGCCCTCTTTCGGACTGGCGAAACGCCACGTCGGAGACTCTCGGCGGCATTGTGTACCCCGAGTTCAGCAGCGCTCTCTGCGACTCTTCCTGAGGTCGTCGGCGGGCGAGGAGTTCCAGGAAACTCACGGCCCGATCCGTCGACTGCACCGGGATTCGCCTGCTGCGGTGCCCCGAAGGATCGGGCAGTCGATTACCGCTCTGTTGCATATCGCGCAATTTTACGCACTGTCGCGGACCAATTCGGCTCCTCGCTTGACAATCCCCAAGGCGACGGGAAGCATGTTGCATATAGTGAATTTGGTTGCACTATTCGAGACGGCATTTTCTGGCTCTCTCGCTCTTTTCCTCCGTCGTAAGGCCAGGTGCCACCACCTGGCCGACGGCTCCCCATTCCCGTCGGGACCTGGAGGTTCCCCATGATCACGGTGTGCCCGATCGAAGACCTGCCGCCTGGCGAGTCCATCCGTGTTACCGACGGCGTTCCCGCCCCGGTCGCGCTGTTCAACGTGGACGGCACGGTCTACGCCATCGACGACACCTGCACCCACCAGGACGCCTCGCTGGCCGACGGCTGGCTGGAGGGCTGCTTCGTCGAATGTCCCCTGCATGCGACCTCCTTCGACCTGCGCACGGGTCGCCCGACCTGCCCGCCGGCGAAGCACCCGGTGCGCACCCACCGGGTCTCCCAGCAGGACGGCCACATCCTGCTCCACGTCACCGTCGGGGAGTCCGCATGAAGAGCATCACCGTCGTCGGAGCGTCGCTGGCAGGCCTGAGCGCGGTTCGCGCGCTGCGCGCCGAGGGATACGACGGCGCCATCGTCGTCGTCGGCGACGAGCGCCACCTCCCCTACGACCGCCCGCCGCTGTCCAAGGACTTTCTCAAGGGAGATCTCGACGCCGGCGCGCTCGCGCTCGGCGACGCGGACGAGTACGAGGACCTGGAGGTGCGGTGGCTGCTCGGTGAGCGCGCGGTGCGGCTCGACCCCGCGGCCCGGTCCGTCACCCTGGCCGGAGGGCGGAAGCTGCGCACCGACGGGGTCGTCGTCGCGACCGGCGCCAGTGCCCGGATCATCCCCGGCACGGACGGGCTGGCCGGTGTTCACACCTTGCGCACTCTGGACGACGCCATGGCCCTGCGTGCCGAGCTGTCGAACGGCCTGCCGCGGGTCGTCGTTGTCGGCGCCGGCTTCATCGGTGCCGAGGTGGCGTCCACGGCCCACCGGCTCGGTCTGGACGTCACCGTCGTCGAGGCGCTCGACGTACCGCTGGAACGCCAACTGGGACGTGAGATGGGGCTGGTGTGCTCCTCGCTCCACGCCGATCACGGGGTTCGCCTGCTGTGCGGCGGCGTCGCGGGATTCACCGGCAACGGCCGGGTCACCGGCGTACGGCTGGCGGACGGGCGCCTGCTGCCCGCCGACGTCGTCGTGGTCGGGGTGGGTGTACGGCCCGCCACCGACTGGCTCGCCGGTTCCGGCGTTCAGGTGGACGACGGCGTGGTGTGCGACGCCGGCTGCGCCTCAAGTCTCCCGGGTGTGGTGGCCGTCGGTGACGTCGCCCGCTGTCCCAACCCGTTCACCGGTAGGCATGCCCGCATCGAGCACTGGACCAACGCCACCGAGCAGGCGAAAACCGCCGCCGGCACACTGCTCTCCGGCGCGTCGGCTCCCGGCCCGGTCTCCGCGCCCTACTTCTGGTCCGACCAGTACGGCGTGCGCATCCAGCTCGCCGGCCACGTAGCCCCCGGCGACCGGCCCGAGCTCCTCGAGGGCGACCTCGAGAGCCGCTCCTTCACAGCCGTCTACCGGCGTGAGGGCTCCCCCGTCGCCGTGCTCTCCCTCAACCAGCCGAAGACATTCAACCGGCTGCGCCGCACCCTCACCCCTGGCGCCGCGGCCGCGGCCGCCTGAGGGTCCTCGGCGAAGTCGTCGACCTCCGGCTCCCCGAAACCGACACCTGGGCCGAGGCCGGAGAGATTTGTGGGGAGATCACGTCGCCGACAGCCGTCAGTGACGTGTACGTCCCTTCCCCAAGCCAGGTCCTGGACGTCAGCACCGCGCCGGCCGACGACCCGGGTGCCGTCAACACCGGTCCCTGCGCCGTCGTCTGACTGTTCGAACTACGAGGCGAGAACATCGCGGGCGTCCGGTCCTTGCCGATGCGTACGCCGCGCACCACTCCCACACACAAGGAAACCGCCGATGAGCCTGTTCAACAGCTCACTTCACGAGCTTGACCCGGATGTAGCCGCCGCCGTCGACGCCGAGCTGCACCGCCAGCAGTCCACCCTGGAGATGATCGCCTCGGAGAACTTCGCTCCGGTGGCCGTGCTCGAGGCACAGGGCTCGGTGCTGACCAACAAGTACGCCGAGGGCTACCCCGGCCGCCGCTACTACGGTGGCTGCGAGCACGTCGACGTGGTCGAGCAGCTCGCCATCGACCGGGCGAAGGCGCTGTTCGGGGCCGAGGCCGCGAACGTGCAGCCGCACTCCGGCGCGCAGGCGAACGCCGCCGCGATGTTCGCCGTGCTGTCTCCCGGTGACACGATCCTGGGTCTGGATCTGGCGCACGGCGGGCACCTGACCCACGGCATGAGGATCAACTTCAGTGGCAAGCTCTACAAGGTCGCCGCGTACCACGTGGACACGGAGACGGGCCGGGTCGACATGGCCGAGGTCGAGCGGCTCGCCAAGGAGCACCGGCCGAAGCTGATCGTGGCGGGCTGGTCGGCTTATCCGCGGCAGCTGGACTTCGCGGAGTTCCGGCGGATCGCCGACGAGGCGGGCGCGTACCTGATGGTGGACATGGCCCACTTCGCCGGGCTGGTCGCGGCCGGGCTGCACCCCTCTCCCGTGCCGTACGCGGACGTCGTCACCACCACGACCC
>NZ_DATDBG010000218.1:0-12184 GCF_036524955.1 Streptomyces sp. | reverse complement strand
CCCTGCGCCACGCCCTCGAAGCGGGGCCGGCCCTCCGTGCCGTCCGGCACCACCAGGCCGAGCGGCAGGTCGTTGGCGATGACCTTCCACGCCACGCGGGAACGGCTCAGCTCCCGCTTGAGCCACTCGAGCTGCTCGCGGCCGAGGATGCCGTCCTCACCGGTGGTCTGGGTGTCCGGCGAGTTCGGGTCCCCTCCCTCGGGCGTGCAGGGGGACACCCCGGCCGGCGGCCGGCCCTCGTCCGCTGCGAGGGGCCGATCCCTGCGGGGCGCCGGGCCCTGTGTAGTCGAGCGACATGCCGTGCGGACGAACGAACGGTGAACTGCCCAGAAGCGCGGGGCGCCGTGGAAGCCGGCGGTCACAGGGCGGGCGGTTCACGGACGGGGGCGGCCCGGCTTCTTGGACGTTGCGGCCGCCGTGGTCGTCCTGGGCCCCTTCGCCGTCTTCGCCGCCTTCACGGCGGCCTTCGCCTGCTGCTTGTACGCCCGCACCTCCGCGAGTGACTGCGGTCCCGTGATGTCGGCGACCGAGCGGAACGACCCTTCCTCGCCGTAGGCCCCCGCAGCCTCGCGCCATCCGCGCGGCTGGACGCCGAGCTGCTTGCCCAGCAGCGCCAGAAAGATCTGTGCCTTCTGCTCGCCGAAGCCCGGCAGCGCCTTGAGCCGGCCGAGCAGCGCCCTGCCGTCCTCGACGCCCGTCCAGACGGCCGCCGCGTCACCGTCGTACTCGGCCACGAGGTACTGGCAGAGCGCCTGCACCCGCTTGGCCATCGACCCGGGGTAGCGGTGCACGGCCGGCTTCCCGGAGAGCAGCGCGGCGAACGCCTCCGGGTCGTACGCGGCGATCGCGCGTGGGTCGAGACCGCCGGCGCCGAGCCGCTGCGCGATCGCGTACGGGCCGGAGAACGCCCACTCCATCGGGACCTGCTGGTCCAGCAGCATGCCCACGAGCAGGGCGAGCGGATCGCGGCCGAGCAGCTCGTCGGCCTCGGGCTGCTGGGCCAGGCGTAGGTTGATGTTCATGCCACCACCTTCGGGATTCGCCCTCCCCGCGCGTACGGCTCGCCGACTGGCTAGCGTGGGAATCAGGACGTAGACGACATACGTCACTTTATCCTCGGATGACGGAGTCTGGATCATGACCGAGTTCCCGGAAGGCACTCCGTGCTGGGTGGACGCCATGTTCTCCGATCTGGAGGGTGCCAAGCACTTCTACGGTGACGTGCTGGGCTGGACCTTCGGAGAGAGCGCCGGCGAGTACGGCAACTACACGCAGGCCTACTCGGAAGGGAAGGCGGTCGCGGCCGTCGTCCCGCCGATGCCGGGCGCCGAGGGCCAGTCGGCCTGGTGCCTGTACCTGGCCTCGCGGGACGCCGCGGCGACGGCGGAGAAGGTGAAGGCGGCGGGCGGCGAACTGCTGATGGAGCCGATGCAGGTCGGCGACTTCGGCACGATGGCGCTCGCGAAGGAGCCGAGCGGCGCGGTCCTCGGCGTCTGGCAGGCGGGTCGGCACCAGGGCTTCGAGAAGCGCGGCGAGCCGGGTTCGTACGTCTGGGCCGAGATCTTCACGCGCGACCCGGACAAGACGGACGCCTTCCTGCCGAAGGTGTTCCCCTACAAGGTGCAGAAGATGGCCGACGAGCACATCGACTTCAAGGTCTTCCGCATCGGCGACAACGCCAATCCCGCGCTCGGCCGGATGAAGATGGGCGAGGACTTCCCGCCGGACATGACGTCCTACGTCAATGTCTACTTCGCGGTCGCCGACTGCGACGCGGCGGTCAAGCGGGCGGTCGATCGCGGGGCGAAGCTCCAGTTCGGCCCGATGGACACCCCCTACGGCCGGTTCGCGGCCATCACCGACCCCCAGGGTGCGAACTTCTCGGTCATCGACATGCGGAAGACCGAGGGCGAGATGCCGCAGATGCAGGACGCGTAGCGTCCCGCACACCTGTGGGCCGCGGGCCGGCGGCGTGCGCGATCAGCCGGCCACATCCGCGGACGTGGCCCAGGATCCCGTTCTGCCTCGCGGGCACGGTCGGCTCGATCGCTCGTCGCGATCCCCGGGGCGCGGCCGCGCATCCGTACGCCACCGTTTCGGCCAGGAGCCGGGCCGCGCCCAGGAACCTCGGTACCCGACAGCGGCGCGGTCCGGGTGGGCCCGACCGCGGTGCGGGCGGCCGCATCCGTGCCCGGTCCGCCCGGTCCGCCCGGTCACGGACCGTGGACGGCGCGAGCCTGTCGATCTCCGTCGCGGGCGGGAACCCCCGCATGCTGCGAAGCCCCGCGGTGCCGTTGGCGAGCCAGGGCGTGTTGTCCTCGGCCACGGCCCACGAGTGCGATCAGCCGGACCGCCGCCCGGCACTTCCCGCGCCACCGGGCGTCGGCACGCTGTCACTGAAGCGCCGGGAGCTCGGTAGGTCAGGAAAAAGGTGACATAAGCCCTTGACTCTTGATAGATGGGGAGGAAGTATATCTATACACCAGAAAACCGGAGCGAGCCGCGCCGTCGGCGGAGACGTTCGTTGATGTGTGCGACCACTTGCTGGCTCTGGCCAGGCCCCCGGCAGATCCTCTCGACCTCAGGGCTTTCAGTGACGGCTGGAACTCATGGAATCGAGACGGACTACCGGGGACTGCATGTCTGTCTGCATACCCCCGGTCTGCGCATGCGCGGACCGGGGGTCGCTGGTTCAAGGCCGAGCATGTCGCCGATGTCGGCGGGATGCACCGGCCCCCCGATCATTTCGCGCCCGCGCAGGCCGCCGCCGCAGTGCCATCGTCGTCGGAGTGCGGGTCGGGCGCGGTGCCTGTCCTCCCATCCCCCTGACCAGTGCGATCGCACCAGTGGCACAGCCGAGCCTGCGCGGCGGTCGCTCGCACGCTGTCGGCCTCGTTCACGCGGCGCTCCTGAACTGCATCCGCAAGTAGGCGTCGAACGCGCGGGCACCGAGCAGGCGGCGGGTGTGCACGAGCACCTTGGCGGCCGGGGTGACCACATAGCGGGCACGAGGCCTGGTGGCGGTCGCGGCGTGCTCGATGACCTTCGCGACGGCCTCCGCCGGGGCCGACAGCCGCTTCGAGCTGTAGGACTGTGCCATCTGCCGCTCGGCGGTGGTGTTCAGCTGGGCGTAGGGGCCGGAGGGGGCGGCGGAGCCGGCCAGGGTGTGGGCGGCGGTGTCGCCGAAGCCGGTGCGGATCAGGCCGGGCTCAATCAGGCTGACCTTGATACCGAAGGGCGCGACCTCGAAGCGCAGCGCGTCGGTGAGCGCCTCCACCGCGTACTTGCTGGCGTGGTAGTAGCCCCCCGCGGGGAAGACCAGTCGGCCGCCCATCGAGCCGACGTTGATGATGCGGCCGTGACCCGCCTCGCGCATGCCCGGCAGGACGAGCTGCGTCATCCGGGCGAGACCGAACACGTTGGTCTCGAACTGCCGGCGAACGCCGTCCAGGCCGGTCTCCTCGACGGTGCCGTACTCGCCGTAGCCGGCGTTGTTGATCAGCACGCCGACCGCGCCCTGCTCGGCCTCGACGGTCGCCACGACCTTGGCCCTGGACGTCTCGTCGGTGACGTCCAGGGCCAGGGTGCGGGCCCCTGCCTCGGCGAGGTCGGTCAGCGTCCCGGGACGGCGGGCGGTGGCATAGACGGTGAACTCAGGGTTGCGGACCAGGCTCAGCGCTGCGGCCCGGCCGATACCCGAGGAGGTTCCGGTGATCAGCACTGCGGTGGTCATGATGACTCCTTGAGGGGGGTATCGGGATGGTCCAGGCCCGCGACCAGCAGGGCCACGCCGTGGCGCAGCCGCCGGGCAGGGGCATCGGGGTCGGACAGGTCGGTCTCCAGGCCGCGGGTGAAGATCAGGAGGAGCTCGGCGACCTCGACGGCGTCGGCGTCCGGACGAGCGGCGGCGACGACGCCGGCGAGCACGTCGCGCATGGCGGTGTTGTAGGCGTCCAAGAGTTCTGCGGACAGGCGGGTGTCGACGCCCAGCAGCTCGGCCGCGTGCGCGGGACTGTCGCGCCACAGCCCCACCGCCAGCCCGAGCTTCGCCTCCAGCACCCCGGTCAGCCGCTGGACCGGCTCGCCCGGTGCCTGGGCCGCGGAGCGCGCGTCCGCCAGGGCGGCGTCCAGCAAACGCGCAGCCAGGCGGCGGAAGGCGTCCTCCTTGTTGCGCACGTACTGGTAGACGCCCGGTCGGGACATGCCCGCCTGCCGGGCGATGTCGTCCATGGTCGTGCGCCGCACGCCGTGGCGGGTGAAGCACGCGTAGGCCGCATCCAGGATCTGCTTGAGCCGTTCGTCGTCCACCATTCTGACAATATTTGCATGAAACGTCAGAACGTTCAACGCCTCGGGGCGTTCTTCACGACGGAGTGGAGGTGTCATGAGCGCTGCGGCTGCGCCCAGGAGGGCGGCGAAGAAGCCCGCGGCTCACTCCCGCGAGCGGACGACCGCGGGTTCTGCTCCCGGCTCCAGCCGGGAGCAGGTCCGGCTCCGGGCTGACGGGCTCGACGCGGGCTCGACGCGGGCTCGACGCGGGCTCGACGCGCTGCAGGAGGTGATGCGGCGACGGGTGAACCGTGGGTGTGGGTCGTTCGGGCGGTCTTGCGGGCGCGCCACACCCTGTTTTCCGATCAGCGGGAGCGGTCCCGGTTACGTTCACTGTCACCACGGCGACGCACACGGTGGCGACCATCCGTGACCGCCTGGATCGGGGAGGTGAGCGGTGGAGTATGTGAACGCACCATGCGCCGTTCCCGTCTCGCGGCCTGCCGGCCGCGTCGCACGGCGGCTGCGCGGTCTGAGCGTGCTGCCCCTGCTGGCCGGGCTGCTGACCTCCTGCGGATCCAGCAGCTCGGGGCCGACCACGTTGAACTGGTACAACTTCCCCGATGACTCCGGGGCCCTGGCCGCCGCGGCGAGCAACTGCAGCCGCGCCTCGGGCGGCCGGTACCGCATCGTGTACAACAAGCTCCCGCGCACAGCGGACGGCCAGCGTCAGCAGCTCGTCCGCCGACTCGCCGCAGAGGACAGCGCCCTCGACATCCTGGGCCTCGATGTGACGTGGCCGGCGGAGTTCGCCGAGGCCAAGTGGATCCTGCCCTGGACAGGGGAGAACCGGCGGCGCGCCACGGAGGGCACGCTCGAAGTGCCGCTGCAGACGGCGACCTGGAAGAACACCCTGTACGCAGTCCCGTACAACACCAACACGCAGCTGCTCTGGTACCGCAGCGACCTCGTGCCCAGGCCGCCCGGTACCTGGGCCGAGATGCTGAGCATGGCAAGCGCGCTCGCGAAGCAGGGCAAGCCCCACTACGTGGAGATCCAGGGCGCCCAGTACGAGGGGCTCACGGTCTGGTTCAACACACTGGTGGAGAGCGCGGGCGGGTCCATCCTCAACCAGGCTGCCACCGCGCCCTCGCTCGGCCCACCCGCCGTCCAGGCGGCCACGATCATGCGCGACCTCGCCCACTCGCCCGGCGCCGACCCCTCCCTGTCCAACCAGATGGAGGACCAGAACCGGCTGGCCATGGAGTCCGGCACCGCTGCCTTCGAACTCAACTACCCGTTCGTGTATCCGTCGATGAAGGCGAACAATCCGAAGCTGTTCCCGAGCTTCCGCTGGGCGGCGTACCCCGGTGTGACTCCAGGCCGGCCGTCGAAACCGACCATCGGTGGCATCGATCTCGCCGTCGGCGCCTACTCGCACCACCCCGGCCTCGCGTTCGAGGCCGCGCTGTGCCTGCGCAACCGCGAGAACCAGATGAGCGCGGCCATCACCGGCGGACTCCCGCCCACGTTGCGCGCCCTCTACTCCGACCAGGCCTTCCAGAAGAGCTACCCGTTCGCTCCCGAGGTGCTCACGGCCCTGGAGAACAGCAGCATCCGCCCCAAGACGCCCGCCTACCAGAACGTGTCCATCGCGATCTCCCACACGCTCTCCCCGCCGTCCGGGATCAAGCCGCAAAGCGACATCAACGAAATCGGCGGTCAGATCAACGACGCCCTTCAGTCCAAGGGGCTGGTCCCATGAGCCACCGAGCGACCGTCACCGAGGCGGAACCGGCCGAGGAAGCCGCGACCGCGCTGTCCGAGGGGGCGCGACAGGAGCGGCGGCTCGGCTGGCTGCTGTGCGCCCCCGCGGTGGTCGTCATGCTCGCCGTGACGGCGTACCCGATCGGGTATGCGGTCTACCTGTCTCTGCAACGTTACGACCTGCGCTTTCCGAGCCAGGCGAAGTGGGTGGGCCTCAGTAATTACGGGGCGGTGCTCTCCTCCCCGTTCTGGTGGCAGGCGTTCTGGGTCACCCTGGTCATCACCGTCGTCTCGGTGGCCGTGGAGCTCGTCCTCGGATTCGCGCTGGCGCTGGTCATGCACCACACGATCTTCGGCCGCGGGCCGGTACGTACGGCGGTCCTCATCCCCTACGGCATCGTCACCGTGGTCGCCGCTTTCTCCTGGCAGTACGCCTGGACGCCGGGCACGGGGTACCTCGCCGCCCTCCTGCCGCCCGGCGACGCGCCACTGACGGAACGGTGGTCCGCCATCGGGCTGATCATCCTGGCGGAGATCTGGAAGGCCACCCCCTTCATGGCACTGCTCCTGCTGGCCGGGCTCGCCCTGGTACCGGAGGAGACACTGCGTGCCGCCATGGTCGACGGCGCGTCGTCCTGGCAGCGCTTCGCGTTCGTCATGGTGCCGTTGATGAAACCGGCGATCCTGGTGGCGCTGCTGTTCCGCACCCTGGACGCCTTCCGGATCTTCGACAACATCTACGTGCTGACCTCGGGCGCGCACGACACCGGCTCGGTGTCGATCCTCGGCTACGACAACCTGTTCACTTCGCTCAACCTCGGCATCGGATCGGCGATCTCCGTACTCATCTTCATCTGCGTCGGGCTGATCGCCTTCGCCTTCATCAAGCTCTTCGGGACGGCCGCCCCCGGCTCGAGGGAAGGGGAACGCTGATGGCCAGCGCAGGCGCGAAGCACGTCGCGGGCTGGATCACCGTCGACGTCGTCGTGGTCGCCTACGCCCTGTTCCCGGTCTGGTGGATCGCCGCGCTGTCCTTCAAGGACCCCAGCACGCTCACCGACGGCAACTTCTACCCGACCAAATGGACCTGGGAGAACTACCGCGGCATCTTCGACACGTCGGAGTTCACCCGTGCGCTGATCAATTCCATCGGCATCGCTCTGATCGCCACGGTCATCGCTGTGGTCCTGGGCACCATGGCCGCATACGCCGTGGCCAGACTCCGCTTCCCCGGCAAGCGTCTGCTGATCGGTGTGTCACTGCTGATCGCGATGTTCCCGCCGATCTCCCTGGTGTCCCCGCTGTTCAACATCGAGCGCATCCTGGGCATCTTCGACACCTGGCCGGGCCTGATCATCCCCTATATGACCTTCTCCCTGCCGCTCGCGATCTACACGCTCTCGGCGTTCTTCCGGGAGATCCCCTGGGACCTGGAGAAAGCGGCCAAGGTCGACGGGGCCACGCCCGCCCAGGCGTTCCGTCGGGTGATCGCCCCACTGGCCGCTCCGGGCGTGTTCACCACCGCGATCCTCGTCTTCATCTTCTGCTGGAACGACTTCCTGTTCGCGATCTCCCTGACGTCGACCACCCGCGCTCGCACGGTGCCGGCGGCCATCGCCTTCTTCACCGGGAGCAGCCAGTTCCAGCAGCCCACCGGGTCCATCGCCGCCGCTGCGGTGGTGATCACCATTCCCATCATCATCTTCGTGCTGCTCTTCCAGCGGCGCATCGTCGCCGGACTGACGTCCGGTGCCGTCAAGGGTTGACCGGCAGCGGCCCACCAGGACAAGGAGCACCGATCGTGGCCGAGATCGTTCTCGAGGGCATCACCAAGAGGTTTCCCGACGGCGCGTTGGCCGTACGGGACGTCGACCTCACGGTCGCCGACGGGGAGTTCGTCATCCTGGTCGGGCCTTCCGGCTGCGGCAAGTCCACCACGCTCAACATGATCGCCGGGCTTGAGGACATCACCGAGGGCACCCTCCGTATCGGCGGCCAGGTCGTCAACGACAAGGCGCCCAAGGACCGCGACATCGCCATGGTCTTCCAGAGTTACGCCCTCTACCCGCATATGAGCGTGCGCGACAACATGGGGTTCGCGCTGCGGCTGGCAAAAGTCGACAAAGCCACCATCAGGAGGAAGGTGGAGGACGCCGCCCGCATGCTGGACCTCACCGAACACCTGAACCGCAAGCCCGCGAACCTCTCAGGCGGCCAGCGCCAGCGCGTCGCGATGGGCCGCGCCATCGTCCGCAGTCCGAAGGCGTTCCTGATGGACGAACCGCTGTCCAACCTCGACGCCAAACTCCGTGTGCAGATGCGCACCCAGATCTCGCGGCTCCAGCACCGCCTGGGCACGACCACCGTCTATGTCACCCACGACCAGACCGAGGCCATGACGCTCGGCGACCGGGTGGTCGTCATGCGCAGCGGAGTCGTCCAGCAGGTCGGCACCCCGCAGTACCTGTACGACCATCCGCGCAATCTTTTCGTCGCCGGCTTCATCGGCTCACCCGCCATGAACTTCCTTCACGGAACAGTGGAGGGGAACGTGCTGCGCACCATGCTCGGCGATCTCCCCGTGGCGGACGAGCTGCGCCAGGTGCTGGAGCGCAGTAACGCACCTCGGGACCTCGTCGTGGGCATGAGACCCGAAGCCTTCGAGGACGCCGCTCTCGTCGAGCCGGGACGTGCGGGGTCGACCTTCACCGCCACCGTGGACGTGTTGGAGCACCTGGGCTCGGACGTCTACGCCTACTTGAGAGAGGAAGGCTGGCAGCCCGCTGCCACGTCGGATCTGGAGGAGCTGGCCGCCGACGCCGGTGTCCAGGAGACCGGAGCGCGACAGGACCAGATCGTCACCCGGCTCAGCACGGGGACGGGGATCCGCGAGGGCAGCCGCGCGGAGCTGTGGGTGGACACCTCCAAGATCCAGGTGTTCGACCCGCGGACCGGCGCGAACCTCACCCACCCCGACAACGACGGCGGGTGAGGTTCGCCGGACCGGGCCAGTACGCGCTTGTGCGGTGCGGTCCCGCCCCGTCGCAGGGTCCGGTCGGAGCACAACGGCGGGGGGATGGTCCGGTCGTTGCCGCAGGTGACGACCACGGTGTCCCCGCCCGAACCTCGCACGGTCTGAACCGGGAGAAGTCACGCAGGGCCCCAGCCCTCAGCGGTGGGGCCCTACGTCTGCCCTGGTGGGCGGGGTGCGGAGGATAAGAGATTCCGGCTCCCTCAGCCTCGACCACAGAGCGTTGGCGGGGTCGGTCAGGTGAATGCCGGTCGAGCTCGCGGCGGCCCCGGTCAAGGGTCGGCCCGGGTCCTGAATTCGTACTGACGTACTACGGGTGAATGTGCGCAGATTGCGATGTGCCCGGGGCCGGATACCGGCACTCTGCTCAGTGTGCATCTGAGTGGCGCTTGCGCGGCGAGTGGCCCGGACCGTCCGCGACGCAAACCGGTCCGCCGTTCGCGGGCTCGGCACTCGCCCGCAGACTCGACAGGTTCGCGGTGGATGCGCAACGCACGTAGCGGAGCCCGGACACAGCAGGGGCGCTGGCCGGGCCCACCCCGGCGGTGCCGTGCAGCCAGGGGGCGCCGCGCCCAAGGGAGCGGGCGGCTGCGAGGCGGAGGAGGGACTGTGTTGTGTCAGCCGGGGGAGCACGCGTGACGGTTGAACGAGCCAGCGGCGCTTCTGCGCCGTCGTCGGCCCATACGCATCCGCGTCGCCCAGCCGGTGAGGACCGCCGGAGGAGCGTGCCGCGCCATGTCGCGTGCGTGATGGACGGGAACGGCCGGTGGGCGGCACAGCGGTCCTTACCGCGCACGTCGGGTCACCGGGCGGCAGAAACGACGGTGATCGACGTCATCGAGGCGGCGCGGACGGCGGGAGTGGGGTGGCTGAGCCTGTACGCGTTCTCCACCGAGAACTGGCGACGCCCGAGCGACGAGGTCGACTTCCTCATGCGACTGGTGCGCCGCGTGGTGCGCAAACACGCCCCGTTGCTGCACGCGCGCGGCATCCGCTGCCGGTTCCTCGGAGTGGCGGACCCGAGGATCCCCGCACCGCTGGCCCGGGACTTCGCCGACCTGATGACGCTGACCCACACGAACCGGGGCATGACGCTGACCGTGGCGTTCGACCACGGCGGACGCAGGGACATCGTCGAGGCGGCACGGTCCCTCATCCGCAGCGGGGTGCCGGCCGATGCCGTCGACGAGCAGCACTTCGCCGCTCATCTGCCCTTTCCCGACACACCCGATGTGGACCTCGTCATCCGGACCTCCGGTGAGCAGCGCATCTCCAACTTCATGCTCTGGCAGGTGGCGTACGCCGAGTGGATCTTCCCACCGGTGCTCTGGCCCGACTTCCGCGCGCCGCACTTCTTGGAGTGCCTGCACAGCTACCAGCAACGCAATCGCCGCTTCGGCGGTGTGACGCCGCACGCGATCGGAGAACATCACCCGTGACGGACACAGACGGCAGCCGCCCCAGGCGCACGCGTTCCGGAGCCACCGGTCACGACGGTGACCCCGCACGGCCGACCGCCGAAGCGCAGCCCGGATCCCTGTTCGGTTCCGACTCGCAGTTCCACCGGTTCTTCAACGATCCGCGCTGGGCGCTGGCCATGGTCAGAGCCACGGTGCTGGAGGCAGCCCACCCGCAGATCGGCGCGGCCCTGATCGACAACTCGACGTTCGTGGCGCACCCGTGGCGACGGCTGCGCAACACCGTCGTGAGCCTGCAGCGCATGTTCGGCGACGACGACCACACACGGCAGAGGGAGGCGGCGCGGCTCAACCGCCTGCACGCTCGGCTGAGCGGCACCGACGCACAGAACCGGCCCTACGACGCCATGGACCCCCAGGCCCGCGCCTGGGTGGTCGCGACGCTGTTCGAGAGTTCCGTCACCATGTGCCGACTGAGCGGGCAGCCGCTCGACCAGACCACCATGGAACGGCTGTACGCCGAATTCCAGGCATTCCTTGCGGCCTTGGGTGATCGGGCCGGCCACCTGCCGCCCACGTTGCAGGAGTTCTGGCAGTACTACGACCACATGGTCCAGGAGGAACTGGAGAACACGGAGGCGCTGCGCATCATCCTCTACAAGCTCTTCGACCATCTCCCGGCGCCACCCCTGCTGGACGGCCTGCCCACCGTGTGGGCGGCGGGCCGCGCGCTCGCCGGCCCGGTCATCGGCACGATCACCGTGGCGTCCCTCCCCGAGCCCTTCCGCCGGCGGGCGGGTCTGCCCGAAATCCCCGGCGCCCAGACGCTGATGCACAGCGCCTACATGGCCGTCGGCCTGGCACGCTTCCTGCCCGACAACTGGCTCCAGACCGAGAGCCTCACCAGCCTGCTCTACCTGTCCTCGGACAGCGACAACCCCCAAGCCGCGACGCTCACCGCGCTGCGCGGCCGGATGAAGCGGGCCGGCGCCCTGTTCCGGCTGGTCACACCCTTTCCCGTGCAGCCCGGCGGTCCCGCCGAGGGAACCGGGCCGCAGCGGAGCGCTGACGAATTCTTCACCGCAGTGCTGGACCAGACCGGGGACGGCTACCTGGACTGGCCCGATCTCGCCGCCATGGCACGGGAGTTGTCCGCCCGCCTCGATCTGGACGAACCGGAGGAGACCAGGCTCTACAACGCGTACGCCGAGTGGTGGAGGGAACTCCACGCGGCCCTCGACATCGACGGCGATGGCCGCATCAGCAAGGAGGAGTACGCCGCCGCAGTCCCCTCTCTCGCCGGGCCCGCGCTGATCAGGGTCGCCGAGGTGCTCTTCGACGTCACCGACGCGGACGGCAACCAGTTCATCGAGGCGGACGAGTACCGGGCCCTGTTCCGGACCGGGTTCCGGCGCACCGTGGCCGGCGCCGACGCAAGGTACTCCCGCAGCGCGTTCGTGAAGGAATTCCTCTCCTTCATGTCGGGTCGCCAGCGCTCGACCGCCTACGACCCGCTGCTCGCCGAGGCGTAGGACGCCCTGAGGGGTTGCCCCCCACACGCCGCTGTCCGCAGCGCCGGATTGCGGCCACACCATGCCGCTCGGCGATCAGGTCACGGATGCTGGGCGTGGGGTGCCGTGGAAGACCTGGTGGGTGTGCCAGGTGCGGTGGGCCGCGGCGATGGGGCGGGTGCCTGGCT
>NZ_DATDBG010000217.1:0-67130 GCF_036524955.1 Streptomyces sp. | reverse complement strand
GACAGCGGTGCGTCGGCAGGCCGGGGCCGCCCGGGGAGCGGAACCGTGGTTCGGCGGCGTCAGCGGTTGGCCGCACCGTTACCGGAGAGGATCGGGATGTTGTCCAGGATGTGCGAGAACGGCTCGTCGCCCTTGGACTGGGTCGAACCTTCGGCGCACTGCTGGTTCTGCGGCGAGGACAGCACGTTGATGTCCTGAACGGCGATCGGGGCGAGGCCACCCAGGGAGGCCAGGTTGGCCTTGGCGGGCAG
This sequence comes from Streptomyces sp., assembly GCF_036524955.1. Taxonomy (GTDB): domain Bacteria; phylum Actinomycetota; class Actinomycetes; order Streptomycetales; family Streptomycetaceae; genus Actinacidiphila. The sequence continues at coordinate 66,879 of NZ_DATDBG010000217.1, read as the reverse complement.
GGCGATGCAGGGCTTGTTCAGAGAGCCGGCGATCAGCGCGAACTGCGGGCTCATGTATCCGCCGGTGTACGTGTTCCCGTAGACCTGCGCGGAACCGTTGCCGTTGGCGGTGTTGGTGCCGCCGTCGTCACCGATGGCCATCGCCTGGGGGGCGACCGACGCCGAGACGCCCGCGATGGAGACGGCGACGGCCGCCGTGGCGAGGATCTTCTTGATCACGGTTGGTCCTTCTGTGGAGAGATTGCCCCGGTACCAGGGTTGGTCTGGTCAACACCGCGACAGGCGGTTGGTAATGGGGTTTCACTCGAATGGAACGCGAATTGACGGTCGACAGTCCGTCAACTTCTTTATCGGATTGTCCTACGACCACTCGATGTGCGTAAGAGCCGCGCGTCATACGTGATGTGACGCCCGCCGTCTGCCAGCGTGCGTTTCTGCTACGTGGTGATTACCTGACAGGCACGGTATTCGTCGATGGCCGCACCGTGCCCCGGAGAGAGAGAACGGCGCGCGATGCCGCACAACCACTCCGCCCTCGCCGGGCTGACGGTGTTCCATCTGGCTCAGCCTGTCGGGGGCGGGGTCGCCCGCACCGTGACGGAGCTGGTGCGGGCACAGGTACGCGGCGGGGCGCGCGTCGTGGTGGCCTGTCCGGACCCCTCGGACCGCTCGGACCCCTCGGGCCGGCGGCCGGCCGCCCTGCCACCGGCAGTCGAGGGAGCCCTCCTGGAACCCGCCCTCCCCGCCACCGCCGCCGAGGCCGGCGCCGAGGTCGTCCGATGGGCCGCTCGCCGCTCCCCCGGCGCCGGCCTCGCGCGCGAGGTCGCCGGGGCCCGCCGCCTGATCCGCGCCGCCCGCCCCGACCTGCTCCACCTGCACAGCGCCAAGGCCGGACTGGCCGGCCGCCTCGCCGTCCGCGGCGCCGTCCCCACCGTCTTCCAGCCGCACGCCTGGTCGTACGAGGCGGTCGGCGGCCTCACCGCGCGGGCGGCCGTGCGGTGGGAAGGCCGCGCCGCCCGCTGGTCGGACCGCGTGCTGTGCGTCAGCCAGGCCGAACGGGCCTCGGGCGAGGCGCACGGCATCCGCGCCGCCTGGGCGGTGGTCCCCAACGGCGTCGACACCGCCCGCTTCACGCCCGCGCCGCGACGCGACGCGGTACGGGCGTCGCTCCCGGCCCTGTCCGGCCTCGGTCCCACCACGCCGCTGGTGGTGTGCGTCGGGCGGCTCTGCCCGCAAAAAGGCCAGGACGTGCTGCTGCGGGCCTGGCCCGAGGTCGCCGCGCGCCTGCCGCAGGCCCGCCTCGCGCTGGTCGGCGACGGACCCGACCACGTACGGCTGCTGCGCGACGCGCCCGGGAACGTCACACTGGCCGGGGCCGCGTACGACACCGCGCCCTGGTACCAGGCCGCCGACGTGGTGGTCCTGCCGTCGCGCTGGGAGGGCATGGCCCTCGCGCCGCTGGAGGCGATGGCCTGCGGCCGGCCGGTGGTGGTCACCGACGTCGGCGGCGCCCGGGAGAGCGTGCCGCCGGCCGACCGGTCCGTCTGCGTCGTGCCCGTCGCGGACGAACGGGCGCTGGCCGCCGCGCTGGTGCGGCTGCTGACCGCTCCGGCGCTGCGTACGGCAGCGGGGCTGCGCGCGCTGGCGCACGTACGGGCACGGCACGACGTACGAAGATCCACCGAGGCCGTCACCGGTCTCTACCGGGACCTGCTCGCCCTCCCGCGCTCCGCCCCGACCGCGAGGGCCACCCGGTGAGGCGGGACAGCGCGCGCCTGCCGGGACCGGCGGCGCAGACGTCCTCCGCCGGGTCCGCGTACGCCCCCGTCGCCCCCACCCTCTCCGCCCCGCGCCGCCCCGCCCCCCGGCGGACCGCGCCCCCCCGCCGGCCCCGGGCCCTCCCGGAGCGCGCCGCCGTAGCGCTGATCACCACGGACTGCGCGGGGGCGCTCGCCGGGCTGTGGACGGTCGGGCCGGACGCCGGGCCGGTGGCGGCCGGGCCGCTGCTCACGGCGCTGCTGCTCGCCCACCACCGGGCCGGGCTCTACCGCCCCCACCTGGCGCCCGCCGCCCTCGACGAGCTGCCCGTGATCGCCCCGCGCACCGCGCTGGCCTGGGCTTTCGCCGCCGCCGTGGTCGCCGCGACCAGCCCGGACGACGCGCTCACCTGGCCCGTCCTGCTGACCGCGGTCACGCTGACCGCGCTCGCGGCCTGCGCGCTGCGCGCCCTCGTGCACCGGCTGCGCCGCTCCCTGGCCCGTCGGCGCCCCGGTTCCACTCTGATCGTCGGTACCGGCCCGGGCGTCCGCCGGCTCACCGCTGCCCTGCACACCCACCCCGAGTACGGGCTGCGTCCGGTCGGCATCGTCGCGCCCGGACCGGCCGCGCGGCCCGAGGACCCCGCGGTACGCGACCTCGGCCTGCCGCTCCCCCTCCTGACCCGGCACGGCGAGATCACCCGGGCCGTCATCCAGAACTCCGTCCGCCACGCCGTCGTCGTCAGCGGTCCCTCCGTGGCCGACCCACGCACGGCCGCGACCGTACGGCTGCTCGCCGCGCGCGGGTGCCGTCTGTGGCAGGTGAGCGCCGGGCCGGGCCCGGTGCCGGTCGGAGCCCCCGCCGAAGCCCCCGCCGGAGGAAGGCCCGCAGACTCCGCCGGGCACCTGTGGGGATTCGCGGTCCGGCGGCTGGCGGTCGGACCGTACGGCGTCGTGGCCGGCGGTCCGCGGCGGTGGGCCAAACGGGGGCTGGACGCTGCGGTGGCGGCGGTGGCGCTCGGCGCGCTCGCGCCCCTGCTCGGGGCGTGCGCGCTCGCGGTGCGGATCGCGGACGGCCCCGGGGTGATCTTCCGGCAGGAGCGGATCGGGCTCGGCGGGCGGCCGTTCACGCTGCTCAAGTTCCGTACATTGCGGCCGCGCGACGAGCGCGAGGCGGCGACCCGCTGGAACATCGCCGACGACCGGCGGATGAGCGGGGTCGGGCGGTTGCTGCGCCGTACCTCGCTGGACGAGTTGCCGCAGTTGTGGAACGTGCTGCGCGGCGACATGAGCCTGGTCGGCCCGCGCCCCGAACGCCCGTACTTCGTCCGGCGGTTCGCCCAGTCCCACCCCGGCTACCAGAACCGGCACCGGATGCCCGTCGGCATCACCGGGCTCGCCCAGGTGCACGGGCTGCGCGGCGACACCTCGATCGCCGACCGGACGCGGTTCGACAACCACTACATCGACAGTTGGTCGCTGTGGCGGGACGTGACGATCCTGCTGCGGACGGCCGGTTCGCTCTTCCGGCTCGGCGGGCGCTGATGGCGCTCACACTCGCGGTCCGCCTGCCCGCCCCGCGCCGCCTCGGGTGGGCCGCGCCCCTGCTGCCCGCGCTCGCCACCGTGCTGCTGCTCGCCGTCCCGGCCCCGGCCGGCGACGTCTCCACCGCCGGCAAGGTCACCCCGGCCGACGCCGCGTCCGCCGTACTCGTCCTGACCTGCGCGGTCCGGCTGCTGCGGGAGCGCCGCCGGGTCCTGACCCCGGCCGCCGCCCTCGTCCTGGGCGCGCCCGTGGTCGGTTTCGCGGTCGCCGCGGTGACCTCCCTCGGCCCGGGTGTCGGCGTCACCGGGTTCCTGCGCTACGCCCAGGTGTTCGTTCTCGTTCCGGCCTCGCTCGTCCTGCTGCTGCGCGACCGCCGGGACTTCGCGGTCGTCGCCGGGTCGGTCGTCGCCCTCGCCCTCGTCCAGGGCGGCATCGGCGTGTGGCAGTACGCGACCGCCACCGGCGCGTCGTACCAGGGCGAGAACGTCAGGGCGGTCGGCACGTTCGGGCCGTCCGACGTGATGGGCATGGCGACGGTGGTGGCGTACGGGATGGTGATCGCGGTGGGGTACGCGCTCGCGCCCGCCCGGTCGCCTCGGGTGCGCCGCAGCGCGCTGGCGTGCGTCGGCGCGCTGCTGGTCCCGCTCACCGTGTCCTTCAGCCGGGGTACGTGGATCGCCACGGCCGTCGCGTGCGCGGCGATGACCGCCCTCGCGGGGCGGCGGCAGGCGGTGCGGGCCGCGCGGATGGTACTGGCGTCGGCCGCGTGCGCGGTGCTGCTGGTGGGCGGGTTCGGGGTCGGCTCCCACGTGGTCGGCCCGCGCATGATCGGTGAGCGCGTCACCAGCATCACCCGGGTCACCGACGCGCCCGACTCCTCCGTCACCGACCGCTACGCCCTCTGGGCCGCCGCCCTCTCCATGTGGCGCGAGCACCCCCTCACCGGGGTCGGCCTCAAACGCTTCCCGGAAGAGCGCGACTCCCACGCCTCCCTCGCCCTCTCCTCCGCGAGCGACACCTCCGGCGCGGGCCGGCCCTTCACCCGCGAGCCCCTCCTCTCCCCGCACAACATGTACCTCCTCACCCTCTCCGAACAGGGCCTGCCGGGCTGCGCCCTGCTCACCGGTTCCCTGGCGGCGGTGCTCACCGCGTCCACGGCCCGGCTGCTGCGTACGCGGCGCGCCGGCCGTCAGGGACCGTCGGCCGGCCTGGCGGCGACCGGCCTGGTGCTGTGGTCCTGTGTCGACTTCCTGTACGCGGACATCGGCGGCCCTTCGACGGTTCTCACGGCCACGGTCCTGGGCCTGTCGGCCTGGTGGGCGCTGCACCCGGCACCGGACCGGGGGGCGTGATGGGCGAGGCGCTGCTCCCGGAGCGGGGGGCGTACGCGGCGTGCGCGGGGGCGCGCGAGGGTGTGCGGGTGGGCGTGCGGCCGACTGCCGCCCCGTCCGGACGGGCCCTGGTCCGGGCCGCCGGGGGGACGGCGGTGCTCACCGCCGCCGGGGCCGTGCTCGGGCTGGTGCGCGACCAGGCCGTCGCGCGCCTGTTCGGCGCCGGGCCGGAGAGCGACGCCTTCCTGGTCGCCTGGACGGTCCCCGAGGTCGCGGCGACCGTGCTGATCGAGGACGCCATGGCGCTGGTGATGGTGCCGGCGTTCAGCGGGGTACTGGCGCGCGGCGGCGAGGTACGGGCCCTGGTCCGCAGCACGCTGCCGCGGCTGCTCGCCGTGCTGGCGGTGCTCACCGCCGCCCTCGCGGCGGGCGCGCCCGTGGTCGTGCGCGCGCTGGCCCCCGGACTCGCCGACCCCGCCACCGCCGTGGCCTGCGCCCGCCTCACCGCCGTCACCGTCCTCACCTTCGGCCTGGCCGGCTACCTCAGCGCCGCCCTGCGCGCACACGGCCGGTATCTGCCCCCCGCGGCGATCTACGTCGCGTACAACCTCGGCATCCTCGCCACGCTGCAGACGCTGCACGGGAGGTGGGGCGTACGGACGGCTGCCGCCGGCGTCGCGGTGGGGGGCGCGCTGATGGTCGTGGTGCAACTGCCCGCGGTGGCGGCCGAGATGCGGGTACGGGCCCGCCGGGCGGCTCCGCCGGTCGTCGCTCCCGTCCGGGCACCCGCCGTCGCACGGGACCTGCCGGCACACGCGACGCTCCCCGCCCAACCCCCGCCCCCCGCACCGGACCTGCCCGGCGCCCCCACCCAGCGGTTCCTCGCCCTGCTCGCCCCCGTCCTCCTCTTCACCCTCGGCCGTCAGGCCCAGGTACTGGTCGAGCGGTTCTTCGCCGCGCCGCTGTCCGCGGGAGCGATCTCGCACCTCAATTACGCACAGAAGGTGGCGCAGTTGCCGATGGCGCTGTCGCTGATGACCTGCGCGGTCACCTTCCCCGCGATGTCGCGCGCCCTCGCCGCGGGGAAGCGCGAGCAGGCCCGGCGGCGCGTCGAGCGGGATCTGACGCTCGCCTGCGTGGTCGTGCTGCTCGGCACCGCGTACCTGATCGCGTGCGCGCCGCAGATCGTCGCGACCCTCTTCCAGCGGGGGCGGTTCGACGCGGCGGACACCGCCGCGACGGCGGCCGTGATGCGGGTGTACGCGCTCGGCCTGCTCGGCCAGAGCCTGGTCGGGGCGCTGATCAGACCGTACTTCTCGGCGGGCAGGCCGACGTGGGGGCCGGCGGCGGCGATGGGGGTGGGGCTGCTGGTCACCGGCGCGGTGGACGCGGCGGTGGCCGGGACGTGGGGGGTGTACGGGATCGCCGCGGGGAACGCCGCCGGCATCACGGTGACCGCCGCGCTGCTGCTGCGCGGCCTCGGGTCGCACGGCGTCGCGCCGCGCGCCCGCGCCCTGGCCGCCCGGCTGGGGCTGCTGCTGCTCGCCGCCGCCGCGGCGACCGGCGCCGGGTGGGCGCTGGCCGAGCGGATCGACGGCGCCCCGACCTCCGCCGCGGCCTGCGCTCTGGCCGTACCCGCCGTGTTCGCGGGCATCACCGGCACGGCCGCGGCCGTCCGCACCACCGCGGGCCGAGCGTCCGCCCGCCACCGTGAAACGGAGCCTCTCCCATGACCGCAGAACTCCTCTCCCCCCGCGCCCTCGGCAGGACGTCGCGCCGCGCGCCCTGGACGCTGATGTACCACTCCGTCAACGGCTCCGACGGCTCCCGGGACGACGACGACCCTTACCTGGTCACCGTCACCCCGGCCCGGCTCGCCCGGCAACTGGCCTGGCTGCGCGACCACGGGCTGCGCGGCGTGAGCATGCGCGAACTGCTCGCCGCCCGCGCCGCGGGCCGCCGAAGCCACCGCGTCGGCCTCACCTTCGACGACGGCTACGCCGACTTCCGCACGCACGCCCTGCCCCTGCTCCTGGAACACGGCCACACCGCCACGGTGTTCGTCCTCCCCGGCCGGCTCGGCGGCACCAACGTCTGGGACACCCGCGGCCCCCGCAAGACCCTGCTCGACGCGGACGGCATCCGCGAGGTCGCCGCCGCCGGCATGGAGATCGGCTCCCACGGCCTCCTCCACCGCGACCTCACCACCGTCCACGAGGTCACCCTCGCCGCCGAGGTCCGCGGCAGCCGCAGGCGGCTGGCGGACCTCACCGGCACCGCGCCCGAGGGCTTCTGCTATCCGTACGGCGCCATCGACGTACGCGCGCTGCTCGCCGTACGCGACGCGGGTTACGGCTACGCGTGCGCCGTCGACCCCGGACCGCTCGCGGGCAGGTACGCGCTCCCGCGTACGTACGTCGGCGAGGACGACACCGGGCCGCGCCTGCACGCCAAGCGCTGGCTGCACCGCGTCCGCCGGGCGCGGCTCACCGCGCTGCCGGAACAGGACGAGTGACCCCCGGCCCACCACCCACCGACCACCGACCCCGCACATCCCTCAGGAGGCGACGAGACGTGAAAGTCCTGCACATCATCACCGGCCTCGGCATCGGCGGCGCCGAACAGCAGTTGCGGCTGCTGCTGCGCCAGCTCCCCGCCTCCTGCGAGGTCGTGACCCTCACCAATCCCGGGCCGGTCGCCGAGGCGATCCGGGCCGACGGCATCCCCGTCACGCACCTCGGCATGGCCGGCAACCGCGACCTGAGCGTGCTGCCGCGGCTGACCGCGCACATCAGGGCGGGACGGTACGACATCGTGCACACCCACCTGTACCGCGCCTGCGTGTACGGGCGGCTGGCCGCGCGCCTGGCCGGGGTCCGAACCGTCGTCGCCACCGAACACTCCCTCGGCGCCACCCAGATGGAGGGCCGGCCGCTCAGCCGCGGCACCCGCGTGCTGTACCGGGCCACCGAGAAACTGGGCAGCGGCACCCTGGCGGTGTCCGACACTGTCGCGCAGCGCCTGGACGCCTGGGGTGTCCCCGGGCAGCGCATCCAGGTCGCGCCCAACGGCATCGACCCGCAGCGGTTCCGCTTCTCCCGGTCCGCCCGCGCGGCGACCCGCGCTGCGTTCGGGCTGCCGGACGACGCGTTCGTGGTCGGCGGGATGGGGCGCTTCATTCCCTCCAAGGGGTTCGACCTGCTCCTCCGCGCGGTCGCCGCCGACCCCCGCGCCCACCTGCTGCTGGCGGGCGACGGCCCGGAGGAGTTCACGCTGCTGCGGATCATCCACGAGTGCGGCATCGCGGACCGGGTCCGGCTGGCCAGCCCGGGTCTCAGCCCCGACGTACCCGAACTCCTCGCCGCGATGGACCTGTTCGTCTCCCCCTCCCGCGAGGAGTCCTTCGGGCTCGCCGTCATCGAGGCACTGGCCGCCGGACTGCCCGCGCTCTACGTGTCCTGCCCCGCCGTCGAGGACCTGCCGGCCACGGACGCGCCCGGCGCGGTACGGATCGATCCCGACCAGCTCGAAGCGGCCGTCCGCACCCGCCTCGACGCCGGCCCCCACCGGCTGCCGGTCCCGCCGGCCCTCGCCCGCTACGACATCGCCCGCACCGCCGAGAACGTCATGGCCTTCTACACGGCGGCGGTCTCCGGCCGCGGCGGGCGCCGCCGGACCGCCGTGCCCACGCAGTCGCCTGCGGCGTCGCCCGCCCGGACACCCGGGCGCCCGCCCGGACGCGCATCCGGGTCGAGGCCCGGTGCCACGCCCGCCGCCGCCGGACCCATGACCGGGCCCGCACCCCGAACCGCCGAGAAATGAGAGACCGCATGGACGAGATCCGCGCACGCGACCGCAAGCGGCGGCGCGCGCTGCCCCACTGGCTGCCGTTGCCGCTCGGGCTGGGGCTCGGGCTGCTGGGCGGACTGGGTTACGGGCTGGCGGCGCCCCACCAGTACACCGCGACCAGTTACGTCGTCGTCGTACCGCAGCACGCCGGCGACTCCGCGACCGCGCTCGGCTTCGCGCAGGCGTACGCGCGGGTGGTCACCGGTTCCGGGGTGCTGGCCGGCGCGCAGTCGGCCTCGCACATCGCCGCGGCCGACCTCAAGGCAGGCGTGCGGGCCGCGACCTCGCCGGACGCCCCGATGATCTCCGTCACCGGCTCCGCGACCCGCCCCTCCTGGTCCGCCACCATCGCCAACGCCGTCGCCGACTCCCTCGCCGCCACCGGCAACCGCGACGCGGGGCGCACCGGCGTACGCCTCCTGCTGCTCTCCCGCGCCACCCCGCCCACCACCCCTTCCTCTCCCTCCCCCCTCCTCTCCGCGGCCGTCGGCACCAGCGCGGGCGGCCTCCTCGGCGCCCTCGCCCTTCTCGTCCGCCCCGAAGAGCGGTACGAGCTCGCCGCCACGGTTCCCGCCCCGGCGCACGAACCCGCCGGGGCGGGGATGTGACGGCCGTAGCACCGGCAGACGCCGACCCCGGCGAACCCCCGCTCCGAATCAGCGTCTGCCGCGATCCCGGTGCGTTCGCCGCCCTCGCCGCCGAGTGGACACGGCTGCACCGGCGTTGCGCCACGGCGACCGCCTTCCAGAGCCATGCCTGGCTGCACTCGTGGTGGCTGTCGTACGGCCCGCGCCGCGGCCGGCTGCGGATCGTGCTCGTACGGCGCGGGACGGAACTGGTGGGCGCGGCGGCGCTGATGCGGCTGTACCGGCCCCTGCCGGTGCTCGTGGCGCTCGGCGGCGGGATCACCGACTTCACCGACGTCCTGATCGACCGCGACCACGCCGACGAGGTGACCGACGCGCTCGTCACCGGGCTGCGGCGCGCCGGGCGGGGCGCGGTGATCGATCTGCGGGAGGTACGGCCGGGCGGGGCGGCCGAGCGGGTGTACGAACGGTGGCCCGGCCCCAAGCGGCGGCTCGCCGACTCGGTCTGCCTGGAACTGCCCGGACTCCCGATGGCGGACCTGATCGCCCGGGTCGGCAGCTCACGTGGTCAGCGCATCCGCTCGCACCTGCGGAAAATGGACGCGGCGGGCGTGGAGGAGCGCGAGGTCGCCGCGCACGAGGTGCCGTCGGCGGTACGGACCATGCTGGGGCTGCACCTGTCGCAGTGGCAGGGCCGCGGGGTGACCGCGGAGCACCTGCGACCGCGGTTCGGCGAGCACCTGGTCCGGGCGGGGAGCCGCATGGTGGCCGGCGGCGACGCGGTGATCACCGAGTTCCGGATCGGCGGGGAGGTGGTGGCCGCCAACCTGACAGTGCTCTCGCCGGGCCTGGCCGGGGGCTACCTCTACGGCGCGCACCCGCGGCTGCGCGCCGCCCGGGTCGATGTCTCCACGTTGCTGCTGCGGCACGGTGTACGACAGGCGGCGGGCGGGGGACGGGGGACGCTGAGCCTGTTGCGGGGCGCGGAACCTTACAAGTTCCACTGGCGGCCGGAGCGCCGGGTGAACCAGCGGTTGCTGCTGGCGAACCGCTCGGGCGTGGTTCGGCTGCTGGTCCGCCGCGGGCTGGCGGCGGTGCGGGAGGCGGCTGGCCGCTCGCCGCGGCTGTACCGAGCGCGGGCGTACGTTCGCAAGACGTACGCGAGGCGTTCGCAAGACGTTCGCGAGGCGTGACCGGGGCTGCGGGGGCGTGGGCGCCGGTCGGGGCGGGCCTCCGGGGCAGGGGTCCGAAATCGTATAGTTACGGGCCTGGCGGCACACACATACACGTAAGCATTTCGGACCCCTGCCCCTCCGGCCCCTTGGCCTTCACCTGATCACCGCCAGCCGCACACGCAGGGCGACCCTGCCCGTGGTCTTGGTCGACGCCGTCATCCCGCTGAACCGGGGCGGGCGGGCTCGGCGGGGATGGGGGTGGGGGTGTGGGTGGGTGGCACGGTTGCGGTCCGCGTCGGAATGCCGGTCGCTTTCGGGGTTGCGGTCGGGTTCGAGACTGCGGTCGGGTTCGAGACTGCGGCGGCTGGTTTCGGGGTCGGGGTCACGGCTGGTTTCGGGGTCGGTCGCGGTGGCGGTGGCGGTTTCAGGGTCGCGGCCGGGTTCAGGGGCGCGGTCACGGTCGGCTTCGGTGGCGGTGGCGGTTTCAGGGGCGCGGTCACGGTCGGCTTCGGGATCGCGGTGCGGCTCGGGGGCGGTGGGGGTTTTGGCGCAGCCTTCAGCCTGTCGCGGTAGACCGACGAGGACTGCGGGTTGTCCTGGCACTGCCAGACGCCGTGCGGGCAGTAGTCGGTGATCGTCTGGTAGAGGGGCTTGTGCGCGGCGATCCAGTCGAGCATCAGGCTCATGTAGTCCGGGTCGTCGCCGTTCGTGAACAGGCCCCACTCCGGGTAGGAGATGGCCTTTTCGTGCTCGGCGGCGAAGTCGACCTGGGCCTGGAGGCCGTACGGCTGGGTGACCTGGTCGTGGAAGGAGTCACCGGGCGGCTGGTCGTAGGAGTCCATGCCGATGATGTCGACCGTGTCGTCGCCCGGGTAGCACTCGGTCCAGCCGATGGCGTCCTGGCCGCGGTTCGGGGCGAAGTCGAATCTGAAGTGCTGGCCAGGAACCGCGCGCATCGCGGTGACGATCCGGTTCCAGTACGTCTTCCAGCCGGCGGGGTCGGGCGCACAGCGGTGGGTGTATGTGGTGCCGTTCATCTCCCAGCCGAGCACGATCACGGTGCCGGGGACGCCGAGGCCTACCAGGCGCTGGGCGAGCCGGGTGAAGTGGGCGTCGTTCGTCCCGCCCGCACCGGACCGGATGAGGTCGCGGACCTCGCTGTCGGGGAGGTGGCCCTCGTTGTTCGCCTGCATCGGCACGTTGAGCACGAACAGCCGGTCCGGGTCGGCGCGCTTCCAGGCCGCCCAAGCGGTCAGCAGGTCGTCGCCGCCCTCGATGCCCTGCCAGTTCTCGCCGGGCAGGTAGGTGTGGCCGACCCGCAGCTCGGTACCGCCGAGCCAGCTCTCCAGGGCGGGGATGCGGTGTACGCCCTCGGCTCCGGAATCGGTGAACGCGCCCATCAGGGGGACGCCGGCGCCCGGCGGGGCGGGTGCGGGGGTCGGAGGCGTGGAGCCGGTCGGGGTCGAGGGGGGCTCGCCGAGCGCGGTGTGCGTCAGCCCGGACAGCACCAGAGCAGCCGCGACCGCTCCGAGGCTCGTACGCGTCCACCACTGGCGTCCATCGGCCATGCTCACTCCCTTGTTGACGGCCCGTCCGCACCGGCCCCGCGCTGCATGCCGGTCAGTCGCCGCACACACCGCGCCGGTTCCCGCGCCGGGGTGGGCCGTAGGGGAATCCGTACCGCGTTCGCACCGTGAAATACCGTGCGGCGACGACTTTCTGGCGGGCCGTCCGTCACGGCAGGCAGCAGATCCGGCCTCACTCGGGCGGACGAATTTCCGTTCCCGTCATACCGATAATCCGCTGTTTCGCCTGCCTGCGGCGCATGATGAGCCGCGATGACGAGCGGACGGAAGGAGTCCGGCATGGTGACGCGCAGGAGGGTGATCAGGACCGGGCTCACGGCGGTGGCCGCCGCCGGCGGTACGGCGGCGGCGCTGGGTCCGACGCCGGCCAGCCAGCAGCGGCCGGGTCCGGGCGGCGGTGCGGACGGGAACGGTTCCCGGGGCGGTCCGGCGGCGCTCTTCGACGAGGTGTACCGGGGCCGCCGCATCCAGGCGTTCGGCGCGGACGGCGACGGCGCCGTGGCGATCCTCATCGACGGGCAGCCGCTGCAGGTGATGCGGCGGGTGGACGGCAGCTGGATCAGCATGGCCAACCACTTCCAGCCGTACCTGACCCCGCTGGCCACCGCCCGCGGCGCGGTCGACGCGATCGGGCGGGCCGAACTGTCCACGAGCAGCGAGCACCAGCACTGAAACACCCTGCCGAAAGCCGGTCGAGGGGTCGCCCGACCGAGAACGCCGACGACGCCGAGGGGTCCGCACCCGTGTACACCCGTATGAACCAGAGGAACCTGACCAGCCGTCAGCGCGCCCAGTTCGTCGAGGCCGTGCTCGAACTCAAGCGCACCGGCCGCTACGAGAAGTACGTGACGCTGCACGCCGAGTATTTCGCCTCGGACGGCGAGAGCGGGTTGCGGATCGCCCACATGGCGCCGACGTTCTTTCCCTGGCACCGGCAGTTCCTGCTGGCCTTCGAGCGCGATCTGCGGAGGCTGGACCCGGACGTCACCATCCCGTACTGGGACTGGACGCGCGACCGCTCACCGAACTCGGCGCTGTGGGCGGCCGATTTCATGGGAGGCAACGGACGGGACAGCGACGGACAGGTGATGACCGGCCCGTTCGCGTACGGATACGGGAACTGGCCGGTCACCCATGGCGTCACCCGGGAGAGGTACCTCACCCGCAACCTGGGCCGCCCGTACCAGCCGGTGGCGCTGCCGACGAAGGCGGAGCTGGACGACGCGCTGGCGATTCCGGTGTACGACGCCGCGCCGTGGAACTCCGCGCCGGGGACGCGTGGGTTCCGCAACCGGATCGAGGGGTGGACGGTCAGCGAGGCCAAGGGCGGCTATCTGCACAACCGGGTGCACCAGTGGGTGGGCGGGCACATGATCGGCGGCAGCTCGCCGAACGACCCGGTGTTCTGGCTGCACCACGCGTTCATCGACCTGGTGTGGGTGCGATGGCAGCGGCTTCACCCGGCGTCGGGCTACCTGCCGGACCGGGCGCTGGGCCGCAGGGACCCGGAGCACGGGCGGGTGATCAGCGCGGACGAGCCGATGCCGCCGTGGGACACGCGGCCCTCGGAGATGTTCGACCACCGGCCGTTCTATACGTACGAGGAGAACTGAGAGTGGCCTCCCGCTCTCGGGGGGCGGGAGGCCACGTGGGCCCCGGACCTACCGGCCGCCGTCCCCCTGGGCGGAGATGATGTGGCACTGGTTGCCGAACGCCGGGTTCAGGAGGCCGATCACGCTGATCGGGTTGCCGCACACCTCGATCGGAACGTGGACCGGCGCCTGGAGCACGTTCCCGGACAGCCCGCCCGGCGAACCGACCGCGGTACCCTCGGCGCCGGCGTCGGCCGCAGCCACACCGGCACCGCCGGCCAGGACCGCTCCCGCGGCGGCGGTGACGGCCGCGGCCTTTGCGATACGCGACATCAAGAATCTCCCATGAGACGAAACCAGCCGCACACGTGCGGCTTTTGACGCTGTGCGTAACGGACGGAGATCACGCATGGTCACGCACGTTGAGCCGAACCGGTGACGGCATAGCGGTGCGCCGAACGGGTGAGGCGGCCGGGGCCGGGTCCTGCGTGGGGGCGGAATCCGTGGGGCGCCCCGGAGGGCGGGACGGGTGTCGAGGAGGTCGCCGACCACCGTGGTCGCCGAACCGGGAGACGGTCCGGCACGGAACTCCCCGAACGAGGGAATCTCCGCCCCGCGGTCCCCCGCTGAGGTGATGTCCGACCCGGCCGGACCCGGGCGGCGGTTAGGGTCCGGCCCATGAGCCAGATCCATGCCACGTCCGCAGCACTCCAGAGCCGGCTGGGCACCCTCATGGTGATCCCGTGGGCGGGTGAACACCCGGAGGACGGCGCCGGCATCCCGTTCCTGATGGCCTATTCGCTCGGCGACGGAGTGGACGGCCCGGAGGGAACGCGGGCCGCGGTACTGGCCGCCGCCGAGGAGATCGGGCTGCCGGTCGGCGGCGCGATCCTGGACATCGCCCGCGCCCCGAAGGCCGCCGTCACACTGCTGGTCGAGGGCGGCAAGGCGGTCCTCACCATGCCCTACCTCCACGTCACCTGCCCGGTCCCCGAGGAGTGGACGTCGCGGCCCGCGTACGCGACGCCGTCTACGTCATCCTCGCCAGCCGCCCCTGGCCGGAGGCGGCCCCCGGCTCCACGGTCACCGAGGAGTCCCTGCGCGCCTTCGCCGCCGATGAGGAGGTCCTCACCTCGGCCGCGCACTTCCTGGTTCCGATCGGCACGATCAGGCGGTAGCCGGTCCCGTACGGCAAAAGGGGCGCCCCCGGGTGGACACTGTTGGCATTCGCCGACAGTGTCCGAGTGGGAGCGCCCTCTTTCGCCGTGCCGATCAGCCGTTGACCAGCTCGTTCCCCGCGTTCACCGCGTCCGTGCCGGCCTGGACGGCCTTCTTCACGGCGGTGACCCTGTGACCGACCCCGGACTCGTCGAGCACTCCGGAGGTGGCCGTCCCGGCCTGCTCTCCGGCGGTGGTCGCGGTCAGTGCCGTGCTGGTCAGCGTGGACCCCAGGTCAGCGGCGTGTACGGCGGGTGCGGCGGCGGCCAGCAGAAGGGTCCCGGCCGCGGTGGTGAGGATTCGGCAGACATTCATGGTCGATACAACGCCCTGACCCCGGTCGAGGGCACGGTCAGCCGGCCGCCTTCACCCGGTGCTCCAGGGCCCACCGCAGGCTCTCGTCGGCGACCTGCTCCCAGCCCTCGTGGAAGGCGGTGCCGTGGTCGCGGCCGGGGTACTCCTTGTACTCGGTCACGGCACCGGACGCGCCGTAGCGGGTGAAGTTCTCCTTGACGACGGAGGGCGGGACGACGTGGTCGGCGCCGCCCGCGACGAGGAGCAGCGGGGCCCGGGTGGCGTTGCGGAAGTTCACCCGGGTGGCCGCCTTGCTCTTGGGGGTGACGTTGGCGAGGCCGGCCTGGAAGAGCGGGCGGCCGGGGCCGGGGATGGCGTACCGGGCGCGCTCGGCGGCGGACTGGTCGGCGGAGACCGTGTTGGCGAAGGCGTAGTGGAACTGACGCTCGTTCAGCGGGACCGTGCGGTTGAGGTTGGCCGGGTTGCCGAGGACCGGGAAGGCCGACCGCAGGGTGGACAGCGGGAGCCGCAGCACACCGCGGGGCTGGCCGGGGTGGAGCGCCACGCCCGCGCCGCCGAGCCCGCGGTCGAGCAGGATCTGGGTGACCAGGCCGCCGACGGAGTGCCCGATGACGACCGGCGGCTCGTGCAGGGTGCGGATGAAGGCCTCGTAATGGTCGGCGATCTCGGTGACGCCGAGCCGGGCCGGCGCCCGGTCGTGGTCGAGCGGCTCGTGGAGCTGGGAGACGCCGGGCCACGCGGGAGCGAACACGGTGTGGCCCTCCGCGGTGAACCGGTCGATCCACGGCTGCCAGCTGTGCGGGGTCATCCACAGGCCGTGGACGAGCACGATCGTTGCCTTCCCGGTCGACGGCTCGGGCGCGGGGACGGGCTGCTGCGACATGACGCTCTCCTCTTGGGGGTGCGGACCGCCTCCCAAAGAGACAGACCGTTCTTTCTTTATCATCCGCACATGAAGCCGAACTGTCAATCCGGCAGACAGAACGGTCTGTTATCTTGGCCTCATGAGTGCGGAGACCGCTGCGGACCGGGGACCCCAGAGCATCGAACGTCGCAGGTCACTGCCGCGCGAGCGGCTACTGCGGACGGCGGCGGAACTCTTCTACGCGGAGGGCATACGGGCCATCGGCGTCGATCGCCTGATCGCCGGGGCAGGGGTCACCAAGGCCACCTTCTACCGCCACTTCCCCACCAAGGACGACCTGGTCGTGGCGTATCTCCGCAGCCGTGACAGCGGCGTCCGCGGTCAGGTCGCCGAAGCCGCCGCCGCGGTCGCGGGCGATCCGCGACGGATTCTCGCGCTGCTCCTCGACGGCCTCGCCGACGAGATCTGCGGCCCCGGCTTCCGCGGCTGCCCGTTCATCAACGCCGCCGCGGAGTACCCCGACGCCGCCCATCCCGTACGGCTGCTGATCGACGACCACCGGGCCTGGTTCCGTACCGCACTGGCCGAACTCGCCGCCGGCTGCGGGCATCCGGAGCCGGCGAAGGCCGCCGAGGCCCTGGTGCTGCTGCGCGACGGCGCGATGGTCGGCGGCTATCTGGACGGCGACACCGCACGTCACGCCCTCGCGCACGCCGCCGCGGCCATCGTGGGCCCGGCCGCCTGACGGCCCCCGTCCCCCGTCCCCCGACCCCCGACCCCCGACCCCCGACCCCCGACCCCCGACGGGATCGTGACGGGCCGGTCCCGTCAGGCGTTACGGTCCTGCCGCTCGCGCCACTCGGCCACCACGCGTTCGACGTCGAACGGCCCGAGGTTCAGCGGCGGGCCCTCCGGCGGGCGGCGGATCGCCTCCTCGATCTTCGCGTTGATCTCCCTGATGATCCGCCGCACCTGCCGCTCCGAGCGGGCCTCCGCGACGGCCGCCACGGCCTTCTCGGCCTCCTTGCGCAGCACCAGCGTGGGCGGCAGGAAGGACAGCCCCTCACGGCGCATCTTGCCCTTGACCCACCACAGTTCGTCGTAGGGCGTGTCCAGCGACGGCAGCGGCTTGCCCACGCCCGGCAGGTCGGCGAAGTCGCCGCGCTCCTCCGCCTCGCGGATCTGCTGGTCCACCCAGGACTCGAAGGTGACGCCGGGCGGCTTGCGTTCGGTCATCTCTCACTCCTCGGGCCGGGAGGGCGGAGGGCAGCCCAGGGCTGTCCGGGACGCGCTGTGACATCGAGGCTACAAGCGCCGCGCAAAGCGAGGGAAAAGTTCTCCCCGTTCTTCTCCCCGTTCCCGGGCCCGGATCGCGCCGCCGGCACCGGGCGGCCGGGTACCGCCATGTCGTCCTCGGGCTCGCGGGGCGACCCGGTCACAAGGCGTCCAGCCGCCGCAGGGCGCGGTCCGGGGTGTCGCCCCCGCCGCCACGACCCGCAGCGTCAAGCGGTGGCGGCCCGTCTCGACGGCCGCGCCCACCCACCCGTGCCCAGTCGCATCCCGACCGCCTGCCGCAGCACGACCTCGCCGACGCCCGTGCCCTCGACCGCGGCGTGCCGCAGCCGCCGGTGCACCCCGGTGGTCTCAGCGGCCCCGGGACAGGGGGTCGGCGGGGATGCGCGTCCCTCCTCCTGCGGCCCGGCGGTCGGTGCGTTTCGTACGTTCCGCCACTGCCCGGCGTGCGGCCTGTCCGCGATCCACGGTGTGCCGGGACCGGGCGGGGGCGTATCGGGGGTGAGACACGCCCGAGCGGTCACCCGGGGGCGCGCCGTGCCGGCGTACTGCAACCCTGCGCCGCCACGCCGCCGCACGGCGACCTTTCGTTCGCGGAAACGGCTTTTGCCCACCGTGGCATCCGGGCGCCCGGGCTGCGCCCGGACAAGCCGGGCCGGTAGGCTTTCCGTGTGATCTTCAAGCGCATCGGAAACGGGCGGCCGTACCCGGACCACGGCCGGGTCAGCACGCGCGAGTGGGCGGACGTCGCGCCCCGTCCCGTGCGGCTGGACCAGTTGGTGACGACCAAGGGACAGCTCGACCTGGAGACACTTCTGGCCGAGGACTCCACCTTCTACGGAGACCTCTTCGCCCATGTCGTGAAATGGCAGGGCGACCTGTATCTGGAGGACGGTCTGCACCGGGCCGTGCGCGCGGCGCTGCAGCAGCGCCAGGTGCTGCACGCCCGGGTCCTGGAGATGGACTGACAATCCGCTTACGCTGCGCTCATGAGCATGCTGACCCCCTCCGGAATGGGCGGGAAGTACCGGGTGACTGGGAACGCGTATCCCCGGATGCGCAGGCCCCGACGGCGCGGCCGTATCTTCGCGGCACTGATCGCCTCGGTCGTCGCACTCGGCCTCTTCGGCTGGGGAGCGTTGCAGCTCTACCACGTCTTCAACGGCGACGAGGGGGACACCAAGACGAACGCGGCGGCGCCGCAGAACCGTCCCTCCTGCAAGCCCGCGCCCACCCCGACGCGCCCCGCCAGGCTGGCGCTGCCGCAGCCGTCCGAGGTGACGCTGAACGTGTTCAACGCCACGACGCGTGGGGGCCTGGCCAAGACCACCGCGGACGAGCTGGCCAGACGCGGATTCAAGGTGGCCACGTTCGGCAACGCGCCGGGCGACTACGACAAGAGGGTCAGCCAGTCGGCGCTGCTGGTCGCGGGCCCGGCGGGTGAGGCGGCCGCGCGCGAGGCCGGCACCCAGGTGGCGGGCTCCTCGGTGAGGATCGACCCGACCCGCAAGGACCGCTCGGTCGACCTGCTGATCGGCAACGGTTTCAGGGCGCTGGCCAGCCCCGCGGACGCGGCGAAGGCCCGGGTGATCGCGGCGAACCCGCCGCCGCCGAAGCCGGCCTGCGAGACCGTCGCGGCCACTGCGAGCACCAAGCCGAAGCGCTGACGGGGCCCGTACGACCTCCGGACCGGTCACCCGGCGGGCGTGGCACCGTACGCGCGCCCGCGGGCCCGTACCCGCAGGCCCCGTGCCCGCCCGGCGAGCACGGGGCTAGCTGACCGTCCCGTAGAGCCGGTCGCCCGCGTCCCCGAGGCCCGGGACGATGAAGCCGTGCTCGTTGAGGCGCTCGTCGACCGCACCGGTGACGACGGTGACCGGTTTGCCGGCCAGTTCGCGCTCCATGACCTTGACGCCCTCGGGGGCGGCGAGCAGGCAGAGCGCGGTCACGTCTTCGGCGCCGCGGTCGATCAGCAGCCGGATGGCCGAGACGAGGGTGCCGCCGGTGGCCAGCATCGGGTCGACCACGTACACCTGCCGCCCGGAGAGGTTCTCCGGCATGCGGGTGGCGTAGGTCTTCGCCTCCAGCGTGTCCTCGTCGCGGACCATGCCGAGGAAACCGACCTCGGCGGTGGGCAGCAGCCGGACCATGCCGTCGAGCATGCCGAGCCCGGCCCGCAGGATCGGCACGACCAGGGGGCGTGGGTAGGAGAGCCGGACGCCCGTGGTCGGCGCGACCGGCGTGCGTATGTCGACCTGCTCGGTCCGTACGTCCCGGGTGGCCTCGTACGCGAGCAGGGTGACCAGTTCGTCGGCGAGGCGCCGGAACGTCGGCGAGTCCGTGCGCTCGTCGCGCAGGGTGGTGAGCTTGTGCGCGACCAGCGGGTGGTCGACAACGTGGAGACGCATGGGGGTGACTGTATCCGGAGGCCACGACGACGCGCCCGGCCGCCTCCACCCGGAACCTTCTGTGCTCGCCGGGGGGGTAGACCGCTCGAACGGGGGAATCCGCATCCCTGCACCCGGTGTGCCCGCCGGGTGATCCGACCGCAGGGACGGTGGCCCTCATGCCGGACAGGACCGAAGGCAGTGGTGGTGGCGGGCGCGGCGCGCCAGCCGGCGAGGACGGGCGCGACGCGGAGCGGCGCCGCAGGCGGGACGCGTTCCTGCGCGAGCTGCACGAGGCCAGGGAGCTGCGCGAGCGCGTGCAGCCGCGGCGGGCCAGGGCGGCCCGGATGCGCCGACAGATGCGGATGCGTACGTTCCGCTGGTGAGTCCGCGGCGCCCCCGAACGTGAGCGCAGCGTGACGACGGTGTGGCGTACGGGTGACGCTCCTGGTCGGGCAACCGCCCCCGGAGAGCGGCGTGTTCCGGAAAAGTGACGAAGACCTGGCACGTCGCGGTGCGGAAGACCCTTCGCAACGCCCCGGTTTCTGCCACGATGCCGAGTGGGTGGGACCATCATGAGGCCATCATGAAAACAAGACGGCCCTACCCGGTCCGGACGGCCTGAGACCTGTGGGAGAGTCACGGTGTACTTCGCCGCACTGCTCGCGCGCACCGAGGACGGTTGGCAAGCGAGCGAACCCGATCTCGACGATGTGGAAACCCTCGCCGATCTGAGTGATCTGGCCCGCACGGCCGGCGACGAGGAGGAAACGGTTCTGGTCTTCATCGAGCAGGAGGACGCCTGGTTCGGCGTCATCCGGGTCGACGGTGAAGAGGACCCCAGGATCTACGTGTCCGACGCGGCTGCCGCCGCCCGCAGCTCGTACGGGGAGATCCTGCTCACCGACGAGGTGCTGGGCCGCGACCCGGAGGACCTCGACGAACTGGTCGACCTCGACGGCACCGAGGACGGCGAGAACGACGACGATGCCGAGGACGCCGTACCCGGCCCCTCGGAGGACCATGTGCCGACCGGTCCGCTCGGCGACACCGATCTGCTGGCGGACCTGGGGATGAGTCCCAAGGAACTCCTGGCCCTCAGCGGGGACGGCGCGCTGACCGGCGAGGCGCTCGGTGAGATCGCCGAGGCGCTGGGCTGTGCGGACGTGCTGGAGGCGGTCCGCTGACCCGACCCGAACCACCGCCTCCCAGGAAGGACCGGGTCCCCGACCCGGTCCGCGACCCCTGGGTACCGGCGATGCGGCTTGCCCTGGCCGAGGCAGAACACGCCCCGCTCACCGGTGACGTACCGGTGGGCGCGGTCGTGCTCGCCCCCGACGGCACGGTGCTGGCCCGCGCCCACAACGAACGCGAGGCGACCGGCGACCCCACCGCCCATGCCGAGATCCTCGCCATCCGCCGAGCCGCCGCGGCGCTGCGAGCCCTGCCGCGGCCCGCCTCCGAATCCCGTCCCCCGGCCCGGTCCGCCGGCGCGCCCCGCGACGGCGAGTGGCGCCTGACCGGCTGCACTCTCGCCGTCACCCTCGAACCGTGCACCATGTGCGCCGGCGCGATCGTCCTGGCCCGCCTCGACCGCGTCGTCTACGGCGCCCCCGACCCCAAGGCCGGCGCCGCCGGATCCCTGTGGGACCTGGTCCGCGACCGCCGCCTCAACCACCGCCCCGAGGTCGTCGCGGGCGTCCTCCCCACCTCCTCCGCCGCCCTCCTCACCCGCTTCTTCCGCCCGAACGATTTCTGACCACCACCCGCCGTGGGCTAGGATCTCTCTCGGTAGCGTGTCCGAGCGGCCTAAGGAGCACGCCTCGAAAGCGTGTGAGGGGGCAACTCCTCCGTGGGTTCAAATCCCACCGCTACCGCTCTGCACGGCACAAGGGTGCGGGTTCCACCGGTTGGTGGCCCGCACCCTTCGCCGGTTCAGCGGGGGTCGGACGAGGGCGGGCGGCTCCTGCGTTTCGGCGAAGCCGTCGTCGGGGGGCCGGCGCGCGGAGGCGCCGCACTGCCGACGGTGGAGACGGGTGAACTCGACGGACCCGGTGCGCTCGGCCACCCGGACCCGGGAACGGCGTGCGCGCGACAGGGAGGATCCCTGGCGTCCACCGGTCGGCCTTCCGGTGGCCGCGCGGGCCGCAGGGCGGGCGGCCGAGCGGCGCAGGGGCCCGATCCATCGCACCGCACCCACCTCACCCATCCGGGCTTCTCCGCGAACACATGTCCGGCGTACGTACCTGGGTACGCCGTCGTCCCGGCGCGGCCCCGGGGTGAATATGACGCACGCCACACCGCCAGGAACACCGCACGCGCGCGACGCCCGGCCGGTGACCGGACCTTCGTCGCGTAAGCGTATGAAAGGGAAAAGCGTCCGTCTGATGAGGCCGTCCGATGGATAGACTCCACCGATTGCACACTCGTGACCGCTGGCGCGGAGTTGCGGCTGGGGAGGGCAGGGGAGCATGGCGCAGGCAAGGAAGATCACCCTGTACGTGCTGGTGATCTTCGTGCTCTACACGATCGTCGACCAGCCGGCCCGCGCCGCGGACCTTGTGCAGGTGGGCTTCGTGGGGATATCGAACGCCGCCAAGAGCATCGGGCAGTTCATGCACGATCTGGCCAACTGAGCCGCCGGCCGCCCCCGGGCGCAGCGGCAGGCAGTACAGCAGGCGGACGGACCGGCGGCGCGGCAGCCACCGGGACCGGCAGCAGCCACCGGGACAGGCAGAGGGACGAGCGGGAGATCATGATTCGGCATCTGGTGCTGTTCAAGCTGAACGAGGGCGTCCAGCGGGACGACGCGCGGGTCGTGGCCGGGGCACGGACCTTCGCGGAACTCGGGGCACTCGTGCCGGAGGTGGAGTCGTGGGAGTGCGGGTGGAACGTGACCGACCGTCCGGTCGCGTATGACTTCGCGATCAACTCGTCGGTCGCGGACACCGACGCGCTGCGGCGGTACGGCGAACACCCCGCCCACAAGGCCGCGGTCGCGGTCTGGGCCGAATTCGCCACCTGGGTGATCGCCGACTACGAGTTCTGACAGCCGCCGATACGTACATACGTTCACCGAGAAGCCCCCTGCCCACCGTCCCACCAGCGGGGGGCTTTGTCGCGTCGTCGTACTTCCGTTCGCACAACACGGCAATATGCGGTGCTTGCACAAAGGACGCATGAATTGTGATGCTATGACCGCTTTTGCCGGATGCGTGGACCGATAAGGGGTGTGGTGTGCCGGTGTCGGCCCGTACGGCGTCTTCGACGTATGCCCGCAGGACGCGGACACCCAGCAGGAACGCGGCAGACGCACGAGCCCTCACCCAGGTCCTGTTCGAGCAGATCGGCGAGCTGGAGCCCGGCACACCCGAGCACACCCGGGTGCGGACCGCGCTGATCGAGGTGAACCTGCCGCTGGTGCGGTACGCGGCGGCACGGTTCCGCAGCCGCAACGAGCCGATGGAGGACGTGGTCCAGGTCGGCACGATCGGGCTGATCAACGCGATCGACCGGTTCGACCCGGAGCGCGGGGTGCAGTTCCCGACCTTCGCGATGCCCACCGTGGTGGGGGAGATCAAACGTTACTTCAGGGACAACGTGCGCACCGTGCACGTCCCGCGCCGACTGCACGAGCTGTGGGTGCAGGTCAGCGGCGCCATCGAGGACCTGACCGTGCTGCACGGCCGCTCCCCCACCACCGCCGAGATCGCAGATCGGCTGAAACTCGGCGAGGACGAGGTGCTGGCCTGCCTGGAGGCCGGCCGCGCGTATCACGCCACCTCGCTGGAGGCCGCCCAGGAGGGCGACGGCGCTCCCGGCCTGCTGGACCGCCTCGGCTACGAGGACCCGGCGCTGTCCGGCGTCGAACACCGCGACCTCGTACGCCACCTCCTCGTCCAACTTCCGGAACGGGAACGCCGGATCCTGCTGCTGCGCTACTTCGGCAACCTCACGCAGTCTCAGATCAGCGCTGAACTGGGCGTTTCCCAGATGCATGTATCGCGCCTGCTGTCCCGCAGCTTCGCCCGACTGCGGTCCGCAAACCAGCTCGAAGCGTAACCCAACAGGATTAAGCCACCTGCACGGATATGTCGACTTGGCGCTACAGCGTGTTGCCGACATGTGACATTCTGCGGATACCGCGTTTGTCGCGAGCGTGCCTCCGGTATTCCAGAGGTGGAACAACCGTCGCTCGCGACACCCGTCCGCGACCTCAAGGGGGTGGCATGTCCGTACAGGTGGGCAGTCCCAAGGTGCTTCGGCACGACACCGAAGCGCCGCACGATGCTCTTCACGGCGAGGCCATCGACACCCGTACGCTGTCCCGTTCGCTGTTCCTGCGCCTGGCGGAACTGCAGGTGGACAGCCCGGAACGCACCTACGTACGAGACACGCTGATCGAGCTCAACCTGCCGCTCGTGCGGTACGCCGCCGCCCGCTTCCGCAGCCGCAACGAGCCGATGGAGGACATCGTCCAGGTCGGCACCATCGGCCTGATCAAGGCGATCGACCGGTTCGACTGCGAACGCGGCGTGGAGTTCCCGACGTTCGCCATGCCGACGATCGTCGGCGAGGTGAAGCGGTTCTTCCGGGACACCTCGTGGTCGGTACGGGTTCCCCGCCGCCTCCAGGAGCTGCGGCTCGCACTCACCAAGGCGAGCGACGAACTCTCCCAGCGCCTCGACCGCTCGCCCACCGTGGCCGAACTCGCCACCTGCCTGGGTGTGTCGGAGGAGGACGTGGTCGACGGACTCGCGGTCGGCAACGCGTACACCGCGAGCTCGCTGGACTCCCCGCCGCCCGAGGACGACGGTGGCGAGGGCACGCTGGCCGACCGCCTCGGCTACGAGGACTCCGCCCTGGAGGGCGTCGAGTACCGCGAGTCGCTCAAGCCGCTGCTCGCCCAACTCCCGCAGCGTGAGCGCCAGATCATCATGCTGCGGTTCTTCGCGAACATGACGCAGTCGCAGATCGGCGAGGAGGTCGGCATCTCCCAGATGCACGTCTCCCGCCTGCTGACCCGCACGCTGGCGCAGCTGAGGGACGGCCTGACCGCGGAGGCATGAGGAGGACGGGACTGACGGGGTGGTCTCCAGGGCGTACGAGCCCACGCCCCGTCAGCGCGAGGCAGGAAGCCGGCGCTCCGACAGCGCGAGCACGCGGCCCGCGCCTCCCCACCGGATCAACGGGAACGCGGCAGCCCCCATCCCGTCGACCGAACCGCGCTCACCGCTCTACCGCATCGCCAGCGCGACGACTCCGACGACCACGACCAGCGCCACCACGACGCCGATCACCAGCCCGGCCTTGCTGCCGCGGTCCTGCGTCCGCTGTGCCTCGGCGGCCGGCCGCTGCTCGTCGACGAAGGCACGGAACATCTGGGTGCTGCCGGCCGGGTCGTAGTTGTTGTCAGGGTTCGGCGTAGGGTTCGACATGCCGCCTGACCCTAGCGTGTCGGCGGAATACCGTGCACCCCCCACCGGTTGCCACGTCACATGGCACGCATCGGCAACTCTGAACTCGACGTGTTCCCGCTGTCACTCGGTGGCAACGTCTTCGGCTGGACCGCCGACAAGGCCCGGTCCTTCGCGGTGCTGGACGCGTACGCGGCGGCCGGCGGCGACTTCATCGACACCGCGGACGTCTACTCCGCCTGGGCGCCGGGCAATTCGGGCGGCGAGTCCGAGACGATCATCGGCGCGTGGCTGGCCGAACGCGGGCGGCGGGACGACATCGTGGTGGCCACCAAGGTCGGCGCGCACGCGGACTTCAAGGGCCTGGGGGCCGAGACCGTCAAGAAGGGCGCCGAGGCATCCCTGCGCCGGCTCGGCACCGACCACATCGACCTGTACTACACGCACGTCGACGACCCCGAGACCCCGGTCGAGGAGATCGTCACCGCGCTGGACGGACTGGTGAAGGAGGGCAAGGTACGGGCGATCGGCGCGTCCAACATCTCGCCCGAGCGGCTGGCCGCCTCGCTGGACTTCTCCGAGCGTGAGGGCCTGGCGCGGTACGAGATCCTCCAGCCGCACTACAACCTGGTCGAGCGGGAGCAGTACGAGGGCCCGCTCGCCGACCTGGTGGCGGCCCGCGGCCTGTCGGCGGCGCCGTACTCCGGGCTGGCCTCCGGCTTCCTGACCGGAAAGTACCGGCGGGGCGGCGAGTCGGCGGACAGCCCCCGCGCGCAGAAGGCCACGGGGTACCTGGAGCGCGACCGCGGCCCCAAGGTGCTGGCCGCACTGGACGAGGTGGCCGCGGCGCACGGCGTCGAGGTCGCCACGGTAGCGCTGGCCTGGCTGGCCGCGCAGCCCACGATCGTCGCGCCGATCGCCAGCGCCCGCACCGTCGACCAGCTGCCCGCGCTGGTCGCGGTCGCCGAGGTGAAGCTCACCGACGAGGAGATCGCGGCGCTGACCGCCGCGTCCGCGTAAGCCCGGCGTCACCGCGCTTGGCGCGGTCCTCGGCGACCGGGTCACCCGCTTCGTCACCGACGGGCTCAGCGCCCGCCACCTCCCGGGCGGCTCCGGCGGCGGCATTCCCGACGTCGCCACGCTGCCGCCGGTGCGGGGCGTGGTCGAGAGCGCGTACGGACACGGCTTCGCGGACGTCTTCCTGTACGCCGCTCCGTTCGGCTTCCTCTCCTTTCTGCTGGTGGCGTTCGTGAAGGAGGTCGCCCTGCACAACGCGGCGGTTTGCGGCAGGCGGCGGGTACGGGCCGGTCGGCGCGGTCCGCGGCGGAGGCGGAGATCCCCGCGGGGGCGGCACACGAGGCACAGGGCTCCCGGGTCGGCGAGCGGGGGTCTCGTCGTGCACGACGAGGACGCGGGCCGGGGAGCCGTCCGGGCGGGCGGGGTTCCCGGCCGGGGCGGTACCGGGGTGCGGGGGACGCGGCGGGGCGGTGGGGAGCGGCGCGGTGGAAGGCATGGTGTCCACCCTCTGTGTCCGCGCTGAAAGGAACCTTGGCCGTTCCTCTGAACCATCTGAGAATCCGCGCGGGGGACATCGGCGCGACGGGACGGGCAGTGCGGACATTCCGCCTCATGGGTCGGCCATCTGCGGTCACGCACGACCAAGATCCGGTCACGTGGTGTCGCGGGAGCTCGTCCCGGCGTACGTTCGGGGCATGGGAGGCGGAGCGCGCGCCTGCGGCACCGAGGTGACCGGGAACGCCGGCGTGACCGGCGCGATACCGCGGACGGTCGCCGTGGAGCGGCTGGCCGTCGGCGATCACACCTGCTTCGGCTTCGAGAGCGACGAGGAACGGTGGGCGGTCCGCGCCGCGTTCGTCGCCGCCGGCCTGGCCCGCGGCGAACGGGTCGTGCTCCTCACCGAACCGGGCGTCGCCGGTGGTACGGCGCTCGGCCGGCTCGCCGCGCACGGGCTGTCCGCCGAAGCCGCCGTCCGCGAGGGCCGGCTGGCGGTCGTGACCGAACCGCCGGGCGTCGACCCGGCGCGCGGGTTCGACGCCGCCGCCCGTACCGGCTACTGGGTGGCCGTCGCCGGCGAGGCGCTGGCCCGCGGGTTCACCGGGCTGCGGGTGGCCGGCGACATGTCCTGGGCGGCCCGGCCCGGCGTGGACCGGCGGGCGCTGGCCGCGTACGAGACCGGACTCACCCCGGTCTTCCCGCGCATCGGCTGCACCGGCATGTGCGAGTACGACCGCCGGCTCTTCCCCGCCCCCCTCCTCGAACAGGTCCTCGCCGCCCACCCGTTGTCCGTCCTGCCGGCCCTCGGCGCGCTGCACGCCTCCCGGCACGGGCGCACCCTGCGGCTGGCCGGGACCGCGGATCTGGCCACCCGGGACGAGTTCGAGCGGTATCTCGGCGAATCGGCACGTGAGCCGGCACGTGAGCCGGGTGGCGGCCCGGCCCACGAGCGCGGCCTCGACGTGATCGATCTCACCGGACTCGGCTTCGTCGACGCACACTGCGCCCGTACGCTGCTGCGGCTGGCGGCCTCCGGCGATCTCACCGTGGAGTGCACCGCGGACCAGTACCGGCTGCTCAGACTGTGCGGGGCGGCGGAGACCGACGGGGTCGGGGTGCGGGTGCGGTAAGGGGCGGGTGGGGTCCGCGGGAAGCCTGTCGCACATGCACGTGGCATCGAACTTGCGATCTGTGCGAGGCTGTTGCCGCTCACGCTCGACCCCGGGCCGCTTCGGGGGGATCTTGGGAACACAAGAACCGACATCCCCGTACATGCGATAATCGGTTACCAGTGTGACGGTTGATGCCAGTAGTCGCCCCTGCTGAGGACGTTGATGACCACTCTCTCACCCAGCCGACGCGGTTCCGGGTCCGCCGTCCCCGATCTCCAGCGTGTGGTCCTGCTGCCGGGCGTCGCCCTGACCCTGCTCGGCGCGGGCGCGGTCGCCTGGCTGCTGGTCGCCGACCCGACCGGGCCGCGGCGTGACGCCGTCCTCGGCGTGGCGCTCGGCCTCGCCGTGCTGACGCTGGTCGCCGCGGCCATCTCCGCGAGATCGGCGCAGCGCGAACTCACCCGCACCGCCGCCGACCTGGACCGGGCCGCCGCCGACGTGGCGAACGCGGTGGCGTACGGGGACGAGCAGTTGCGCCGGGCGCTGGAGGACCTGAGCCAGGGCCGTACGCCGACGGCACCGGCCACGCCCGAACCCCGCGCCCACTCCGGCCGGTTCGGGCAGTTGCTGGCCCAACTCGAACACTCCCAGCTCACCGCGGTCACCGCGGTCACCGAGGCGGCGAGCCTGCCGGCCGCGGACGGCGCCGCCACCCAGCAGGTCACCGTCCTGGTCAACCTGGCCCGCCGGCTCCAGTCCCTGGTCCACCAGGGCATCAAGATCCTCGACGAGCTGGAGCAGCAGGTGGAGGACCCGGACCTGCTGCGCGGCCTGTTCGAGGTGGACCACATCGCCACCCGTATCCGCCGCTACGTGGAGAACGTGGCGGTGCTCGGCGGCGAGGTCACCCGCCGCCAGTGGCGCAAGCCGGTCCCGCTCGCCTCCGTGGTCCGCTCCGCGATCGGCGAGGTCGAGCGCTACTCGCGGGTGAAGCCGGTGCCCCCGATCGACGGCCGCCTCGACGGCGGCGCCGTCGCCGACGTGGTCCACCTGCTCGCCGAACTCATCGAGAACGCCACCGCGTTCTCCCCGCCCGGCACCCAGGTCTACGTCCGCACCCAGCGGGTCACCACCGGCTGTGTGGTGGAGATCGAGGACCGCGGACTGGGCCAGCTCCCCGAGGACGAGCGGATGCGCAACGCGCTGCTCGCCAACCCCGAGCGCGTGGAACTGGGCGCCCTGCTCAAGGACGGCCGCGTCGGTCTGTACGTGGTCGCGGTCCTCGCCCGCCAGCACCAGATCCGGGTCGAGCTGCGCCGCAACCTGTTCGGCGGCGTCACCAGCCTCGTACTGCTGCCCAATCCGCTGCTGCGCGGGGAGGACGAAAACGACGAGGAGGGCGAGGGCGGCCACGCCCGTACGGAGGAGCCCTCGGGCATGGAGACCCGGCAGCCCTCCCCCGCGCACGCCGCGCCGCGCGGCCCGCAGCCCGAGCCGCACTGGACCACCGCCCCGTACACCTCGGTGCCCGAGGGGGGACCGGTGACCGCCGGGGCGATGCCGGTGCGGCAGCCGCAGCGCAGCCGCGGCCCGCAGCACGCGCTGCCGCAGCAGGTCCAGCAGGTCCAGCAGGTCCAGCAGGTCCACGCCCAGCAGACGCACGCCCCGCAGCCCCAGGCGCAGACGCGGTTCACACAGCAGCCGGGCCCGCAGCTCCCGCACGGACAGCCGGAACTCCAGTACGGACAGCCGCAGCTCGCGTACGGACAGCCGCAGGGCCAGAACCAGCAGACCCAGGCGCTGTACGCCCAGCCCGCCCCCCACCTGGCCCCCGTACCGATCCCGTCCCCGCTCCCGCCCGCCCCCGCAGCAGGCCGGTTACGGGATCCCCGAGGAGGACGCGGACTACATGCCCGCGAACCCCGGTCTCATGGCCACCTACCGCCGCGGAGTGCGCGCCGCCGAGGAGCAGTCAGGGCAGTCCGGCGAGTGAGCCGAACTCCGCTTCACCCCCGACCTCGCGTTACGTCCCTAGGAGTTCCACAGATGGCGAGCGACATCACGTCCAACAGCGACCTCGGATGGCTGCTTGAGGATCTCGTTGGCCGGGTCCCGTACACCCGGGCCGCCGTGCTGCTGTCTTCCGACGGCATCAAGAGATCCGTACACGGTCTGGACGTCGAAGGCGCGGACCATCTGTCGGCGGTCGCCTCCGGGCTCTGGTCCATCGTGCGCAGCGCCGGCAAGCACTTCGGCGCGGGGCCGACCGCCCGGCAGGTCGTCGCCGAACTCGACGGTGCCCTGCTCTTCGTCTCCGCGGCCGGCCGGGGCAGCGTGCTGGCCGTGCTGGCCAGTCCCGAGGCCGACCCGGGCGTCCTCGGTTTCGAGATGAGCCGGCTGATCCAGCAGGTCACCAAGAGCCTCGAAACACCGGCCCGCAACGCGGCGCACGCGGCACGGTGAGGCGGGCCGAAGGGCGTACCGGCGGTCGGGCCGATGCCCGGCGCACGGAGGGACGGGAGAGCCGGGACAGCCGTGGCGAGCGGCGGGACGGCCGGGACCAGAGCTGGCTGGACGCCGACGCCGGCCGGCTGGTCCGCCCGTACACCGTCAGCGGCGGCCGTACGAGGCCAAGCGTCGCCCTCGACCTGCTGTCCATGGTGCGTGCCACCGGCCGGGCCCTGAAAGTGGACCTGACCCCCGAGCACTCCCTCGCGCTGGATCTCAGCCGGGCCCCGGTGACGGTGGCCGAGATCGGCGCCCACCTGCGACTGCCCGTCGCCGTAGCCAAGATCCTGCTGTCAGACCTGATCGACCAAGGGGCCGTGACGGCCCGCCCGCCCGACCCGGCCGCCGACCCCGCGGACCGGGACATCCTGCAGAGAGTGCTCGATGGCCTACACAAACGACTACTGCAGTGACGACATCTATCCGCAGCCGCTGAAGATCCTCGTCGCGGGCGGATTCGGTGTCGGCAAGACGACCTTCGTCGGCGCCGCCAGCGAGATCGAGCCGCTGAGCACCGAGGAGACCGTCACGGTGGCCAGCGCGGGCACCGACCATCTCGACGGGGTGCACAACAAGACGACCACCACGGTGGCGATGGACTTCGGCCGCATCACGCTGGACGACCACTACATCCTCTACCTCTTCGGCACGCCCGGGCAGGACCGTTTCTGGTTCATGTGGGACGAGCTGTCGAACGGTGCGCTGGGGGCCGTGATCCTCGCCGACACCCGCAGGCTCGTGGACTGCTTCGACGCGGTCGACTTCTTCGAGAGCCGCGGCATCCGGTTCCTGGTGGCCGTCAACGAGTTCGACGGCGCCTACTCGTACACGCCCGACGAGGTCCGCGGGGCGCTCGCGCTGGCCCCGCACGTGCCGGTCGTGCTGTGCGACGCCCGGCAGGGCAGCTCCTCCACCCGTGTGCTGATCGACCTCGTCACCCACCTCCTCCAGGCCACGGCTGTGGCCCAACCCGCCCACTGACTGGAAGTGGTACACCATGACATTCGATCCCAGTAACCGTATGGCCCTGGAAGAAGACGCCGAGCGCACCGAGCTGCGCCGCCAGCGTCTGCGCCAGATCGGCATCGGCGACCAGCCCTACCCCGAGCTGGACGCCATAGCCGAGAAGCTGCGGGAGATCACCGGCGCCTCGTACGCGATGGTCAACTTCGTGATCGACGGGCGTCAGTACTTCGCCGGCCTGTCCACGCCGAACGGGCCGCAGACCGTCGGCAACGGCACCGAACCCGGCCGGGAGATGGAGCTGGACCAGGGTTTCTGCCCGCACGTGGTCAGCCGGGGTACGGCGCTGCCGCTGGCGGACGTGTGCGCGTACCCGCGGTTCGCCGGGAACCGGGTGGTGGACGAACTCGGGATCCGCACCTACCTGGGTGCGCCGGTGAAGGACCCGGCCTCCGGGATCACCCTCGGCACGGTGTGCGTGATCGACACCGAGCCGATTCCGTGGACCAAGCAGGACGTGGAGAACGTCAAGGGCATGGCCGAACAGGTCCAGTCGGTGCTCCGGAACCGGGAGCAGATGGGCTGATGCGGCCCGTGGTGGGGGTGGTCTGACCGCGGGAGGTCAGACCACCGTTCACACCGTCAGCGGGTCCATCCGCACGACGTCCGCGAGCCGCTGCGACCACTGACCCTTGCCCATGCCGAGGGCGACCTCGCCGAGCCGCAGCAGTTGTACGTCGGAGGTGCCGGCCGGAGCGAAGATGTGGTGCGCGTCGCGCAGGTACCGCTCCACCGAACTGTCGGTGAACAGGCCGCTGGCCGCGTGCACCTCCATCGCGGTACGGGCCGAGTCCAGGGCGAGCTCGACGTTGATGAGCTTGGCGTTCATCAGCTCCGCGTCGCACGGCAGGCCCTCGTCCAGCAGGTGTGCGGCGTGGTACGCGGCCAGGCGCGCGGTCATCAGCCGGGACTGGATCTGGCCGACCTTCATCTTGACCGGCGCGACGTCGTGCAGCGGCTTGCCGTAGCGGTGCCGCCGGGTGGCGAAGGCGGAGGTCTCCTCCAGCAGCGCCTGGTGGATGCCGAGCGCGACGGCGGTGAGGTTGGGCCGCCCGTACAGGACGCTGGAGGAGTACGCGACGGACAGGCCGTCACCCTCCCTGCCCAGCAGGTTCGCCGCCGGGACCCGGCAGTTGTCGAAGATCAGCTCGCCGAAGCTGAAACCGTGCAGGCCCATCGCGGGCTGGTGCTCGCCCAGCGAGAAGCCGGGCCGGTGCGATTCCACCAGGAAGGCGGAGAGGCCCCTGGAGCCGGGCCCGGTGCGGACCACGACGCCGTGCAGGTCGCCGACGTGGCTGTTGCCGACGAAGACCTTGCTGCCGTTGAGCACGTATTCGTCGCCGTCACGGACGGCGCTGGCCGTCATGCCCAGCACGTGCCCGCCCGAGCCCGGCTCGGTGACGGCGATGGTCGGCAGGCACTCGCCGGCCGCGATCTGCGGCAGCCACTGCCATTTCTGCTGTTCGGTGCCGAAGTGGACGATTTTCGCCACTCCGAGCTGGGACGCCTGCACCATGGCGCCCATCGCGCCGCTGACCCGTGAGAGCTCCTCGATGATGATCGTCTTCGCGAGGTGCCCGAGGCCCATGCCCCCGTAGCGGCGCCCGATGGTCACACCGATCCAGCCCTGCCGCGCGATCCGCCGCGACAGCTCGTACTCCACTGTCCTGGCGGACTCCATTTTCGGAATCAGGGGCCGGACCTCGTTCTCCGCGAAGTCCCGCACCTCCTGGCGAAGACGTTCATGCCGCTTCGTCGTGAAGTAGCCGCTCAAACCGAACCCTCCATGGAAGTCTCCCTGCCCGCCTCGGGTTTTGCGGGCAGGAGTCACTGCCGCCGCTACGCCCGCCCCGGTCATGAACAGGTCGACAGGGATCATGTTCGTGACTTAAACCAGTTGATTCAAGATCGCTCATCGGATTGGCTGGATCTAGGCCAAAGGAAGCGGGATTGAACTCAACTTCCGCCCACTGAAAGCTTTTTGCGCAAAGAGTGAGCACACCTGAGACCTGTGGGGTACGGGGCGAACCCAACGCGAACACATGTACGCTACCCCCACCGGCAGCGCCCACCGCCGGTGGGGGTGGCGGGAAGAGAGTGGCTGCGGCGGGTGGCACACAACGGCGCCGGCGCCCGCTGTCACAGCCCGGTGGAACACTGGAGCCATGTGCAGAAGCATCAAGACGCTCCGTCCGCCCATGACCCCTGACGTGCACGACGACGACATCAGGGCCGCCGCCCTGCAGTACGTCCGCAAGATCTCCGGGTTCCGCGCGCCCGCCGCGCACAACCGCGAGGTCTTCGACGCGGCCGTCGACGCCGTGACCGCGGCGACCGCCGCCCTCCTCGACGGCCTGGAGATACGCGGCGCCGCCACCCCGGCCGCGACCAGCGGCTGACGCGAGCACCCCCGACCCGGCCCGGCCACGACCAGCGGCTGACGTGCCATCTCGACGGCGCCGGTCAGCACGGCCGTACGGTGCTCGCAGTCGATGGCCGCGCGGTCGACCTTCAGTCCGGTCACCCGAGGCGTGCCGCCGGCAGTCGAGTCGGGCGTGCCCCGCGGGCCATCCCACCCGCACACCGGCCGGCGGGTCACCTCATCCGTACGACAGCTTGGAACACGGATTCGCGTCCGCGCTCCGCGCCTGCTGCGTCAGCGCCTTCGGCAGCGGCTTGGGCGTCGCGCTCACGGCCTTCGCGAAGTCGGCGCCGACGACCAGGTTGATCCCGGTGATGCCGAGCGGTACGAGCTCGGCGCCCGGGAAGAGCTTGGCGAGCGTCGCGGCCTCGGTGGCGTGCTCGGGCCCGTACTCGATGCGGGAGGTCGCGTGGTCCTGGGACCGGGCCGTGGCCGTGCGGGTGACGGTGAAGTGGTCGGCCGTGAGCTTCTCGGACGCCTTCGTGGCGAGGCCGCCCGTCGTGGTGCCGTTGAAGACGCCGACGGAGATGCCCGTGCCGTCGACCGGCGGGGTCGGGGTGGGCTTCGGGGCGACCTTGCCCGAGGCGTTGACGCCTTCCAGGGTGCGGTCGGCGCGCAGTTCGGCGAAGAGGTCGTCCACGTCCGGGTGGACCAGGTCTATCCGGGAGCCCGCGTAGCGCCAGGGGGCGGTGATGAACTTGATGTTCTTCAGGTCGATGTTCTTCAGCGACATGCCGAACGACATCAGTTTGGCGGCGCTGCCCAGGCCGGGGTCGACGGTGAGGGACTTGGTGGCCGCGTTGGCCAGCGGCAGCAGCGTGGTCGGGTTCATGCCCTGGCCCTTGATCTTGCTGATCAGGGCGGAGAGGAAGGCCTGCTGCCGGAGCATCCGGCCGACGTCGGAGTTGTCGCCGATGCCGTGCCGCATACGGACGTAGTCCAGCGCCTTCTGTCCGGACAGCGTCTGCATGCCCGCCTCGAGGACGAGTTCGCCCCGGGTGGCCCGCTTGGGGTGCAGGTCGCGCTGGTAGATCCTGTTGGGCACGCAGACCTCGACGCCGTGCACGGCGGAGGTCATGGCGGCGAACCCGGCGAAGTCGACCACCATGGTGTGGTCGACGCGCAGGCCCGACAGCTTCTCGATGGTGTTCTGGGTACAGGCCGGGTTGCCCTTCTCCGTGTCGCCCATGGAGAAAGCGGAGTTGAACATCGCGCTCGGCTGGTCCGGCGACCAGGTGCCGTCCGGCAGCAGGCACGGCGGTATCTCGACCAGCGAGTCACGGGGTATGGAGACGCCGACCGCGTGTTTGTGGTCGGGGTAGATGTGCAGCAGGATCGTGGTGTCCGAGCGGCCGATCGTGCCGGAGGCCGAACCGCCGAGTTTGCCGTTCTCGCCGGACCTGGTGTCGGAACCGATCAGCAGGACATTGACCGGTTTGTTGCCGTCGGCGTCCGCCTGCACGGCTTTGGGGCGGTTCTTGCTGAGCCCGGCCGAGTCGAAGGTGGCGATATTGGCGTTCAGCTTGAGATAGACCGCTCCGGCGCCGGCCGCCACAAGCACCACGACTGACGCCGCTATCGCGATGATCCAGCGCTTGCGGCTGCGCTTGGGTCTGCGCCCACGAACGCCCATTCCCACACCCTCGGTCCGGTGGCTCCCCTGCACACCACGAAGCCCCAACGTTTACCACGAGCCCCGGGGCCTCCATATGACTGCGGTCACACTGATATCTCGGGGGGCAGGCGGTCGCCCGACCAGCAACTGTACGTGGTCGGATTGGAAGAGACCGGAAATGTGAGGTGCGTGACGGTTCAGGGCGTCAGCCAGGACTGACAATGTGCCAGTATTCGTCCATAAAGGCCCACGGCTCGGCTCGCGGCCCGGCTCACAACTCGTTCTGGAGCGCGCGCAGCCAGTCCAGGGAGTCCTTCGGCGTGAGCGCCACCGCGCCCAGCGCGTTCATCGCCTTGTCGTACTCCACGACCTCGTCGTGCTTGTCGACGTAGAGCGCGCCGGTGAGCTGCTCCAGGTAGACCAGGTCGGGCAGGTCCGACTCCGGGAAGCTCAGCAGGGTGAAGGCGCCGCCGCCCGCCGCGTGCCCGCCGGTCGCGAACGGCAGGATCCGCACATCCACGTTGGGCGCCTCGGCGGCCTCCAGGATGTGCCGGACCTGGCCGCGCATCACCTGCCGCCCGCCGAACGGACGGCGCAGCGCGCCCTCGTCCATCACGGCGACGAAGTGCGGTGCCCGCTCGGACACGAGGAGCTTCTGCCGCTCCAGGCGTAGACCGACTCGTCTCTCCACCCAGGGTTCGGCTCCCTCGGGGTGACCAAGTCGGATCACCGACCTGATGTAGTCCTCGGTCTGCAGCAAGCCGTGCACGAACTGCACCTCGAAGGTGCGGATGAGGGCCGCGGACTCCTCCAGACCCACGTACGTCTGGAACCAGGTCGGCATCACCTCTCCGTAGCCGTGCCACCAGCCGGCCGCGTTCGCCTCGCGGACCAGGCCGAGCATGGCCAGCCGCTCGGCCTCCTCGGTGACGCCGTACAGCGTCAGAAGGTCGGCTACGTCCCGCTCCTTGAAGCTGACTCTGCCCAGCTCCATGCGGCTGATCTTCGATTCGGAGGCGCGGATCGAATAGCCCGCGTCCTCCCTGCTGATGCCCCTGGACTCACGCAGCCTTCGTAGCTGCGCTCCGAGCAGCATGCGTCGCACGATGGACCCGCCTCCCGGCTGCCCTGCGCTCATAGGTCACGCTCCGCCCTTGGTTCATCCGCAGTCTGCCACTTATGCATCGCGGGCAGTACCCATTCCGTCACTCTCCATCGTCACGTGCATCAAAGGCATGCAGATGCACGTGCAGACGCTCTTGCACGACAGGGCGTTGATCCATGAGCATGGTGGTCGTGCAGATACTCCGGGGGCACGTATGAGGCAAGAGGCCGCAGCAGTGCTTGAGCCGTTATGGCAGGGCGTGCTCGCGCCCGAGCGGCTCGCCGCGGGCAGCGGGGCCACCTGCGAGCTTCCGGCCGCCCTGGAGTCGGTGCGCGAGGCACGGCGCTTCACCTGTACGACCCTCCAGCGGTGGGACCTGACGGCACTGCGCGACTCCATGGAGCTGGTCGCCTCAGAACTGGTCACGAACGCGCTGCGGTACGCCGTCCCGATCGGTACGCCCGGCACTCCGGTCCGGTTGAGCCTGGTCCGCTGGACCTCCCGCGTGGTCTGCGCGGTACGGGATCCCAGTGCCGCGGCGCCGATCGCCAAGGACCCCGACTACGTGGCCGAGACCGGCCGCGGTCTGCACCTGGTCGACTCGTTCAGTGAGAACTGGGGATGGCACCCGCTGGCCGGCGCCGGAAAGGTCGTCTGGGCGCTTTTCCTGGCGCCGGGCCCGCATTAGAGAATCGGGGCGCCGTCGAAGAGCGTGCCACGGCACAGGGCGGTACCGCGGCGCGGGACCGTACTACGGCATGAGGTGGTCGAACTCGCCCGCCTTCACGCCGATGATCATCGATTCGATCTCGGCCCGCGTATAAATCAACGCCGGACCGTCCGGAAAGCGCGAATTGCGTACGGCGACCTCACCGTCGGGCAGCGCCGCGAACTCCACGCAGGTCCCATTGGCATTGCTGTGACGGCTCTTCTGCCAGACGACACCCGTAAGGTCCTCCGCAGCCATTCCGTTGTGCGTCCGGCCCATCAACCACTCTCCATAAGTGCCCTTGTCTGTATCGCGTGTGGTACGGCAGATGATAACTCGTGCCCGAGGCACATGCATCTGCACGTGCATGTGCACGTGCAGTCACAGGCGGTGATCTTCAGAGGTGACATCAGCGCCGGTTACACCGCGGCGTCCGATACGATATTGACGGCCCGGCAGCCGAATTTCTCACTCCACGCAACGAATTGGGAGCAGCCTGCAATGGCTCGTCACCTCATCACGTCAGCCCTGCCCTATATCAACGGGATCAAGCACCTGGGCAACATGGTGGGGTCCATGCTCCCGGCGGACGTCTACGCCCGGTATCTGCGGCAGCGCGGTCACGAGGTGCTCTACATCTGCGCCACCGACGAACACGGCACCCCGGCCGAGCTGGCGGCGAAGGAGGCCGGACTGCCGGTGGACGTCTTCTGCGCCCAGGCGCACGACACCCAGAAAGCGATCTACGACGGCTTCGAACTGTCCTTCGACCACTTCGGCCGCAGCTCCTCCGCGCAGAACGTCGACATCACCCAGCGCTTCGCCCGCCGCCTGCACGCGAACGGCTTCATCGAGGAGCGCGCCATCCGGCAGGTCTACTCGCTGGACGACGAGCGCTTCCTGCCCGACCGCTACATCGTCGGCACCTGCCCGCACTGCGGATACGACAAGGCGCGCGGCGACCAGTGCGAGAACTGCACCCGGGTGCTGGACCCCACCGACCTGATCGAGCCGCGCTCCGCGATCAGCGGCAGCAGCAGGCTGGAGGTCCGCGAGACCAAGCACCTCTTCCTCCTCCAGTCCGAACTGGCCGCCGAGGTCGAGGCGTGGATCGACGCCAACAGCGCCGACTGGCCGACCCTGGCCTCCTCGATCGCCCGCAAGTGGCTCACCGAAGGACTCCAGGACCGGGCGATCACCCGCGACCTCGACTGGGGCGTCCCCGTCCCCGCCGACACCTGGCCTGAGCTGGCCGCCGAGGGCAAGGTCTTCTACGTCTGGTTCGACGCACCGATCGAGTACATCGGTTCCACCAAGGAATGGTCGGACGCCGATCCGGAGAACCGGGACTGGAAGTCGTGGTGGTACGAGGCAGACGACACCGTCCGGTACACCGAGTTCATGGCGAAGGACAATGTCCCCTTTCACACCGTGATGTTCCCGGCCACCCAGCTCGGCACCCGCGAGCCGTGGAAGAAGGTCGACTTCGTCAAGGCGTTCAACTGGCTCAACTACTACGGCGGCAAGTTCTCCACCTCCCAGCGCCGCGGCGTCTTCACCGACGCCGCGCTGGAACTCCTGCCGGCCGACTACTGGCGCTACTTCCTGATGGCCAACGCCCCCGAGTCCGACGACACGTCCTTCACCTGGGAGTTGTTCACGGCCTCCGTCAACAAGGACCTCGCCGACACCCTAGGCAATTTCGTCAACCGCGTCCTGTCCTTCTCCCGCAAGCGTTTCGGCGACCAGGTCCCGGCCGGTGCGCCGGCCGGCGACGCGGAGGCCAGACTCGGCGAGCAGATCGCCGGTCTCCTCTCCGAATACGAGATCCACCTGGAGGCCGTCCAGTTCCGCAAGGCTGCGCAATCCCTGCGCGCCCTGTGGAGCGCGGGCAACTCCTACCTGGAGGAGAAGGCCCCCTGGCTGGAGATCAAGACCGACCCGGACGGCGCCGCCCTCACACTGCGCACCGCGATGAACCTGATCCACCTCTACGCGGTGCTCTCCGAGCCCTTCATCCCGTCGTCCGCGAAGACCATGCGCACCGCTTTCACCCTCCCGTCGGACGACGCCCGCTGGGTCACCCCGGACGAGGCCCGCGCCCTGGCCGCGGTGCCGGCGGGCACCGCGTTCACGGTGCCCCCGGTGCTCTTCGCGAAGATCACCGACGAGGACCTGGAGTCGTACGTGGAGCGCTTCGGCGGGGACCCGGACGCGGACCTGTAAGGCACTCGGACCAGGCAGCGCAGTACGCCGGCGGGCTCGACCGAGCCCGCCGGCGTTTTCGGCTCGACCGACGAGCCGCGCGGGACGCGGCTACTACTTCCCGCTCGGCTTGCGCAGCGCGATGTGCAGCTCGCGCAGCCTCGTCTCGCCGACCTCCGACGGCGCCCCCATCAGGAGGTCCTGCGCGTGCTGGTTCAGCGGGAAGGCGATCGTCTCCCGGATGTTCGGCTCGTCCGCGAGCAGCATGACCATGCGGTCGACGCCGGGTGCGATCCCGCCGTGGGGCGGCGCCCCGTAGTGGAAGGCGCGGAGCATGCCGCCGAACTCCGCCTCGACCGTCTCGCGGGAGTAGCCCGCGATCTCGAACGCCTTGTACATGACGGCCGGCTCGTGGTTCCGGATCGCGCCGGAGGACAGTTCGACGCCGTTGCAGACGATGTCGTACTGCCAGGCGAGGATGTCCAGCGGGTCCTTGGTCTCCAGCGCCTCAAGGCCGCCCTGCGGCATGGAGAACGGGTTGTGGGAGAACTCGATCGCCCCGGTGTCCTCGTTGCGCTCGAACATCGGGAAGTCCACGATCCAGCAGAACCGGAAGACGCCCTCCTCGAAGTGCCCGGCGCGCCGTCCCGCCTCCACCCGCACCGGTCCCATGATCCTGGAGACCTCGTCGAACTCGCCGGCGCCGAAGAAGATCGCCGTGCCCGGCTTGGCACCGACGGCGGCGACCAGGGCGCTGACGTCCTCCTCGCCGAGGAACTTCGCGATGGGCCCGGTGAGCGCGTTGTCGTCGCCGACCCGCACCCAGGCCAGGCCCTTGGCGCCGAGCGAGACCGCGTACTCGCCGAGGGAGTCGAAGAACTTGCGCGGCTGGTCGGCGGTGTCGGGGACGGCGAGGGCGCGTACGTGCTTGCCGGCGAAGGCCTTGAAGCCCGAGCCCGCGAAGACCGACGAGACGTCGACCAGTTCCAGGGAGGTACGCAGGTCCGGCTTGTCGTTCCCGTACTTCACCATCGCCTCGCGGAACGGGATGCGCGGGAACGGCGAGGTCACGGTCCGGCCGCCGCCGAGCTCCGTGAAGAGGTCGGTCATCACCTTCTCGATGACGCCGAAGACGTCCTCCTGCTCGACGAAGCTCATCTCGACGTCGAGCTGGTAGAACTCACCGGGGGAGCGGTCGGCGCGGGAGTCCTCGTCGCGGAAGCAGGGGGCGATCTGGAAGTACCGGTCGAACCCGGAGATCATCAGGAGCTGCTTGAACTGCTGCGGCGCCTGCGGAAGCGCGTAGAAGGTGCCTGGGTGGACGCGCGAGGGCACCAGGAAGTCGCGGGCGCCCTCCGGGGAGGTGGCCGACAGGATCGGGGTCGCCATCTCGTTGAAGCCGAGCGCGGTCATCTCGCGCCGCAGGAAGGAGATGACCTGGGTGCGCAGCATGATGTTGCGGTGCATGCGCTGGCGGCGCAGGTCGAGGAAGCGGTTGGTGAGCCGCATCTCCTCGTTGGCGTTGTCCTCCGGGAAGACCGGGAACGGCAGCGGGTCGGCGGCGCCCAGCACCTCCAGGGAGGACACCTCGACCTCGACCTCGCCGGTCGGCAGCTCGGGGTTGACGTTCTCCGGCGCGCGGGCGACGACGCGGCCGTCCACCCGTACCACCGACTCCTTGGACTGGCTGCTGAGCTGCTCGTACGCCGGTGATCCGGGACGGGCGACGAGCTGCGTGAAACCGTAGTGGTCGCGCAGGTCGACGAAGAGGATGCCGCCCAGATCGCGGCGATTGTGCAGCCAGCCGGACAGGCGGACGTCGGTGCCGACGTCGGTGGCGCGCAGCTCGCCGCAGGTGTGGGACCGGTACCGGTGCATCGTTCGTCCAAGTCGTCAGGTCGCAGGGAAGGCCGGGCCCGGGCACCGGTACCAGGGAGCGAAACCGGGGAACCGATACCGGGGACCCGCCCAGCCTACCGGCGCCGCCGCCTCCTCCCCCATTCGGTTACCGTCCTCACGTTGGCCCATACCAGCCCGATCCACCTAAAATGAGCGAATGCGCACCGAGGACGTCCTGGCGGCGGTGGGGTACGGCCTGTGGCAGTGGGACGAGTCCGCCGGCACCGTGACGGTCGACAGCCGGGCGGCCCGGCTGCTGGGACTGTCCGGCGGGGCCGCCACCCACCGCTCCTCCGTCGTACGGGCCTGCCTGCATGCCGCGGACTACGTGACCCTGGCGGGCGCGGTGTCGCTGGCCACCGCGGAGAACACGGTGGCCGAGTCGCTGCTGCGGGTGGTGGGCGACGGCGGCCTGATCCAGCGGACGGTACAGGTCCGGCTGCGCCCGCGGGGACCGCTGCTCAGCGGCACACTGCACGAGGTACGCGCCGGCCGGCAGCCCGACACGCCGCCGCCCGGCGACTGGCGGCGGGCCCGCGAGGCGTTCCTGCTGGACGCGGGCCGCGCGCTCGCCGAGGCCGACTCGACCGCCGAGGTGCTGCGGGTGGCGGCCACCCTCTCGATGCCCGGGTTCTCCCCCGACGGGCTGGCCGTCTTCGGCGTGGACGGCGACAGCCTGTCGGTCATCGGCCACCACGGCCACGAGATCGGCGCCGACGCCCCCTTTCTGAACATGCCGCTGAGCACCGACTACCCCGCCTCCCTGGTGGTCCGCACCGGCCAGGCCGTCTACCTGCCGAGCCCGAAGGCGTACGCGGAGCGCTTCCCGGGCACCTGGCCGCTGGCGCAGCCGTTCGGCCGCTCCTCGTGGGCCTTCCTGCCGCTGATCGCCGCCGGGACCACGATCGGCGCGTGGATGGCGGCCTTCCGCGAGCCGGTGGCGTTCACCGCCGACGAGCGGTCCGTACTGACCACCGTCGCCCGCATGCTCGCCCAGGCCCTCTCCCGCGCCCACCTGCACGAATCCGAGCGGGCCCTGTCCGACGGCCTGCAACGCACGATGCTGCCGGTGCGCGAGCCCGGCATCGACGGCATGGCGGTCGCCGCGCGCTACGTGCCGACCGGCGGCGGGCTCCAGGTCGGCGGCGACTGGTACGACGTGATCGACCTGCCCTCGGGCAGCACCGCGCTCGTCATC
Source organism: Streptomyces sp. (assembly GCF_036524955.1). Lineage (GTDB taxonomy): Bacteria > Actinomycetota > Actinomycetes > Streptomycetales > Streptomycetaceae > Actinacidiphila. The sequence continues at coordinate 24,651 of NZ_DATDBG010000217.1, read as the reverse complement.
GGCGACGTCCAGGGCCACGACGTACGGGCCGCCGGCATCATGGGCCAGCTCCGGATCGCGCTGCGCGCCTACGCCGCCGAAGGGCACAGCCCGGACGCCGTACTGTCCAGGACCTCCCGGTTCCTGGCCGGCCTGGCCGACCAGGCGCACTCGGACGAGGTACGGTTCGCGACCTGTCTGTACCTGGAGGTCGACCCGGCCACCGGCACCCTGGACGTGGTGCGGGCCGGGCACCCGGAACCCGCGATCCGGCTGAGCGACGGCACGACGATCCTCCGCCGCACGGCCGGCGGCCTGCCGCTGGGCGTCGAACCCGACACCGACTACCCCACCACGCGGCTGGTCCTCGAACCGGGTGAGGTGCTGCTGCTGTGCACCGACGGCCTGATCGAGACCGGTGGCCACGACCTGGAGACCGGCTGGCGCCGCCTGTGCGACGTCTTCGGGACCGGCCCCGCCGACGATCTCGAGTCGCTCGCCGACGCGATGGTCCGCGCCGTGCACGGACCGGCCTCCCACCACACCACCGGCCCGCTCGCCGACCGCCGCGAGGACGACATCGCCCTCGTGCTGCTCCGCCGCGACCCCGACGGCCCCGCCCGCGCGCTCCCCACCCGCCGTACCGTCCTCACCGTCGCCCAGGCCGACCCCGCCCGCATCCGCGCGGCCCGCGACGACATCCGCGCCCTCCTCCACGACTGGAACTGCGCCGACCAGCTCGAATCCGCCGTTCTCCTGGTCTCCGAACTCGTCGCCAACGTCCTCGTCCACACCGACGACGACGCTTTTCTCACCGCTCACCTCACCGGCGTGCCCGGCTCCCGCCGCCTCCGCATCGAGGTCGCCGACCGCTCCGACGACATGCCCCACCGCCGCACCCCCGGCGAAATGGCCTCCTCCGGCCGCGGCCTCCTCCTCATGGAGGAGCTCGCCGACGCGTGGGGCGTCGACCCGCGGGGGGACGGCAAGTCCATCTGGTTCGAGCTCCACGAATCCACAACCCCGTCATAGGGGCACGGGGGGCATGGGAGGGACCGCCCCGACGAGGTGACGTCCCGGCTGCCGCGGCTGCCACGCCCGTACCAGGTCCTCAGGCCCCCAGTGCGCGGCGAGCGGCAGACCGCCGGCCACCCCGTCGCGGGAGACCGCGACCAGCGGGGTGCGGGGCGCGGCGCCGGGGACGGCGAGCGTCGTATGTGATCCGGTGCCGGCCGCGCGGAAGGCCGTGGCAGGCGGCGACGGCCGCCTCGTCCGCCTCCGGCTCGGCAGCGGGTCGGGGCGACGGACCAACGCCGTCAGCCCCGCCCACGTCTGCCGGCCCGTCTCCGCGCCGGCCCCGGTCAGCCGAGCAACGCGTCCCAGGTGCGGGCGTCGACCAGACCGTCCACGGGCAGCGAGCGCGAGGACTGGAAGGTCTTGACGCCGGACTGCGTGCCCGATCCGAAGACGCCGTCGACGGTGGTGGGGATGCCGTGCGCGGACAACTGGCTCTGGACCGCCTTCACGGCTTCACCGGTCTGGCCGAGGGAGACGTTCAGGACGGCCTGGTTCCAGGTCTGGTTGCCGGCGATGCCGTCCGCGACCGCTTTCCGCGCGGACTGGAAGGAGGTGACGGCGCTCTGCGTGGCCGGTCCGTAGGACCCGTCGGCGGTGATCGAGGACCCCCAGTACCGCAGCAGGTACTGCAAGGTCCGTACGGACTCGCCGGTGTTTCCGCTCTGGAGCACCGGCCAGACCGGCGCTGCCGGGTCGCCCCCGATCTGGGCCGCCACGTCGCGGCGCAGTTGCGGCAGCATCGAGTAGAGGACGTCACCACAGCACTGGGTGTTGTTGAAGTCCCGGTGGGCCCAGATCTGATACGCGCGTAGACCGTACTGACGGGCTATGTACGCACACAGATCGACCAGCTTCGCGTACTGCTGGGCGGTCGGTGCCACCGTGGTGTACGTGCCCTCGTTCTCGATGCCGACGGCCACGTTGTTCTGGCCGGTGCAGTGCGCGGAGACGACGTGCTTGCCACCGTTCACCAGCGAGTTCAGGCTCTCGTGGCGGCCCTCCAGCACGTAACCGCCGCGGCTGTTCGTGAAGTGCTGCCCGCTGTCGATCCAGCCGTTGCCGGTCATGTGGAAGTCCTGGATCTGGCGGGCCACCGTGAAGGCGTGCGCCAGGGAGTAGTCCGTGCTGTTCGCCCCGGCGGTGTGGTGAACGATGATCTTGTCGGGACGCGAGGCCAGCACGCTCACCGGTGCGCTGGGCGGCTTGGCGCCCCAGGCGGCGCAGTCGTAAATCGTCGGTGTGGCGGCGAACGCGGGTTGCGCCGACATCGTGAACAGCCCTGCTGTTCCGACAACGGCCGCACCGCCCAGCACTAACGTTCGGCGGGACAGTTCGGTGACTCGCTGCGAGCCATCGTCCGGGAGATCCGGCGTTCGGCGGCTGTCAGCCGTCATGAGCCCTTCTTTCCATAGCCAAAAGGGGTGAAAAGGAAGGAAGTTCCGCCGTCACTGACGGCATAGCTGTTACCATCTCGCGCTCGGCAGTCACAAGCAATACTCCCCCCACTGCCCCTCGTTCCCCTACCTGTCGTCAGTTCCGCACGCACCGGGGGACGTTGCCGCCACAGGGGTCCTGACGGGGCCGCGGCCCACCGCACCGGCGCCGCGACGGTGGACCGGATCGCGCACCCGGCCGCCCCCGGCGACTCCGGCATGAATCACCTTTTCGCCGGGACACGGCCATTCGGGCTTTATTGGGTCGGACATTCCCGCAAGTCGTGTGTCGGACCAAGAACCGGCAAATCGCCGATGTTAGCCAGGGCACGTCGCACTGTTCCGACTGCCGGATAATCCCGGTTCTCAGAGTGGGAGATCCCCATGCCTGGCCGCACCATCCTGCGCCGACCACCCACCGTCAGGTTCATGACGGCGTGCCTGGTCGTCTCCGCCGCCCTGTTGTCCACCGCGACCGTTTCCGCGGCCGACGCCGCCGGCAGCGGTCCCGGCCGTGCCGGCTCCGCCGCCGCGGCCGTGCCGCCGCCCGGCGCCGCCAGCGAGGACCAGGCGGACGACAGCGAGCGGAACCTGCCGACCAACCCCGGCACTCCGACGCCGATCCGGCGGACCCAGCGCTCGTTCGACCCGGAGGCGTCCTTCACCGCGAAGTGGACGCGGAACGACGCCCGGCAGATCCTCGGGCAGTCCGACCTCACCGCGACCGGCCCGGCCAACTCGCTGCCGTTGTCGCAGACCATGCCGGAGATCCCGGAGGACTTCCCGGACACCAACGAGGACGTGTGGGTCTGGGACACCTGGCCGCTGACCGACGGTCAGGGCAACCAGGTGACGTACCGCGGCTGGGACGTGGTCCTCTCGCTGACCGCCGAGCGGAACGCCGGCTACACCTTCGACGAGCGGCACACGCACGCCCGGATCGGCTACTTCTACCGGCGCGCCGACATCCCGGCCGACCTGCGTCCGCGCAACGGCGGCTGGATCTACGGCGGCGACCTGTTCCCCGACGGCGCGTCGCTGGGCACCGCCGAGTGGTCCGGGTCCACCCGTATCTTCCCCGACGGCCGGATCAAGACCTTCTACACGGCCGTGGACTTCACCCCGCCGAGGGCGGTCATCACCCTCGCCGACGGCGCGATCCAGGCCGACTCCGCCGGAGTGCGCTTCACCGGCTTCACCCGCGCGCAGCACACCCCGCTGCTGGAGCCGGACGGGACGTTCTACCAGACCCCCGAGCAGAACCCGTTCTTCAACTTCCGTGACCCGTACACCTTCAGCGACCCGCAGCACCCCGGCCGCACGTACATGGTCTTCGAGGGCAACACCGGGGGTCAGACGGGCTCCTACGAGTGCCAGGAATCCGACCTCGGCTACCTGCCCGGCGACCCGAACGCGGAGACGCTGGAAGCGGTACGGGCCACCGGCTCCAACTTCCAGGTCGGCAACATCGGCCTCGCGGTGGCGGACAACGCGGACCTGTCGCAGTGGCACTTCCTGCCGCCGCTGCTGTCGGCGAACTGCGTCAACGCGCAGACCGAGCGACCCGAGGTGTACATCAAGGACGGGAAGTACTACCTGTTCACCATCTCGCACCGCTACACCTTCGCCGAGTCGCTCCAGGGCCCGGACGGCCTCTACGGCTTCGTCGGCAACAGCATCCGCAGCGACTACCAGCCGCTCAACCAGTCGGCGCTGTCGATGGGCAACCCCACCAACCTCAACCTCCCGCCCACCGACCCCGACCAGAACCCGCGGCAGTTCCAGGCGTACTCGCACTACGTCATGCCCGGCGGTGAGGTGACCTCGTTCATCGACAACGTCAACGGCCGGCGCGGTGGCAGCTACGCCCCGACCGTCCGGATCAACATCGCCGGGTCACGCACCTTTGTCGACCAGAACTACGGCCGCAACGGACTCGGCGCGTACGGCGACATCCGCGGCAACGTCCGGTGGTTCTGACCCCGCAGGACCAGTGGTGATCCGGCCGGTCGGCCCGGCCGGATCACCGACGGCGGTCACCGACCGCCCCGGGGGGCCCGGACGCGGTCACCGCCCGAGGTCGGTGTCCGCCGGAATCGGCCCGAGCCGGCCCGCCTTGCAGTCGTCGAACGCCCGGGCCGGCTCGGCGTAGGTGTTCACGGTCAACGGGCCGTACCGCATCATCGGCCCGCGGACGGGGAGTCCGCCGAGCAGGACGGCCTCGAAGCTGGGGGACCGTCCACGCGTCATCGCGTACGCGGGGGACGAGGCGGTCGGGCCGGCCCCCGCGCCGGAAGCTCACACGCCGTAAGGCAGGCTCAACGGCCGTACGGCGAGTCCGCCGGGATGGTGCCGAGGCGGCCGGCCTGGAAGTCGTCAAAAGCCTGCGCCAGTTCGGCGTGGGTGTTCATCACGAACGGACCGTACTGCATCATCGGCTCGCGGATCGGCAGCCCACCGAGCAGTACCACCTCGAAGTTCGCGCTGCGGGAGTCCTGCGTTCCGTCCGCCCGCACCGTGAGCGAGTCACCGTGACCGAAGACGACCGCCTGGCCCAGCTGGAAGGGTCGCCCCTCGGTGCCCGCTGAACCGCGCCCGGCGAGCCCGTAGGCGAGGGCGTTGAAGTCCGCCCGCCAGGGCAGGGTGACCGAGGCGCCCGCGGTCACCGACACATGGGCCATCGTGATCGGCGTGTGCGTGGCGCCCGGCCCCTGGTGGCCTCCCAGGTCGCCTGCGATGAGGCGCACCAGCGCGCCGCCGTCCTCCGACGAGAGCAGTTTCACGCTCCCGCCACGGATGTCCTGGTATTTCGGCGCGATCATCTTGTCCTTGCGCGGCAGATTCACCCACAGTTGCAAGCCGTGGAAGAGGCCCCCGCTCATCACCAGTTCCTCGGGTGGCGTTTCGATGTGCAGCAGGCCGGAGCCGGCTGTCATCCACTGCGTGTCGCCGTTGGTGATGGTGCCGCCGCCACCGTGTGAATCCTGGTGGATGAAGGTCCCGTCCATGATGTACGTGACGGTCTCGAAGCCGCGGTGCGGGTGCCAGGGCGTCCCTTTCGGCTCCCCGGCTTGATAGTCCACCTCGCCCATCTGGTCCATCATGATGAACGGGTCCAGGCGCCGGTAGTCGATGCCGGCGAAGGCGCGGCGGACCGGGAAGCCCTCACCCTCGTAGCCGCTCGGCGCCGTGGAGACGGCGAGGGCCGGGCGCGGCTGGGCGTCGGCGGGTGTGGTCACACGCGGCAGGGTCAGCGGGTTCTCTACGGTCACGGCGGGCATGACGGCCTCCTTGGTGATGCTCCGGTTCCAATTTAGTTGAACTCTGAACATCTCGCAAGGCGTGACTATTCCATCACGGGGTTCGCCCCGGGAACCGCTGCGCGCACCGCCGTCCCGCCGGCCGTACCGGCTACCCGTACATCCGGCGCATCGTGAAGTCGACCATCTGCTCGACCGCCTTGGCGTCGAACACCATCCGGTGCTGCCCGTCGATGTCGAGCACGAAGCCGTACCCCGTCGGGAGCAGGTCCAGCACCTCGGCGCCGGTGATCACGAAGTACTTGGACTCCTTGCCCGCGTACCGGCGCAGCTCCTTGAGGGTGCTGAACATCGGGATCACCGGCTGCTGGGTGTCGTGCAGGGCGAGGAATCCGGGCGTGTCACCGCGCGGGCAGTAGACCTTGGACGTGGCGAAGATCGCCTGGAAGTCCTCGGCGGACATCGATCCGGTGGTGAAGGCGCGCACCGCGTCCGCCAGCGAGGGCGGGGACGGCTCGGGATAACCGGGCGACGGCTCGGGATAACCGCCGGGCATGGGGGCGGGACCCGGGCCCGGTCCACCGGGGCCGGGCCCTGAGTTCACGCTCTGCTCGAAGCCGTACACCCGCCCAAGAGTAACCAAGCCGGAGGCGAGGATACGGTCACATCGGCCGGTACGGGGTTGCTTCTTATTACCGACGGGTAGCATCATTTCCTACGACCGACCTCATTGACGTCCGAGCACCGCCCCACCCTCGTTCGAGCACCACCGACCCGTCTTGACAGCAGCAGGAACACGGAGCCAGGAGCCAGTCCTCATGGGCCACTACAAGTCGAACCTCCGCGACATCGAGTTCAACCTCTTCGAGGTGCTCGGCCGCGACCAGCTCTACGGCACGGGTCCCTTCGCGGAGATGGACGTGGAGACCGCGAAGGACATCCTCGGGGAGCTGGCACGGCTGGCCGAGAACGAGTTGGCCGAGTCGTTCGCCGACGCCGACCGCAATCCGCCGGTCTTCGACCCGGAGACCGGCACCGCGCCGGTCCCCGACACCTTCAAGAAGAGCTACGCCGCCTTCATGGAGTCCGAGTACTGGCGGCTCGGCCTGCCCGAGGAGATCGGCGGCACCACCGCGCCGCGCTCCCTGATCTGGTCGTACGCGGAGCTGCTGCTCGGCTCCAACCCGGCGATCTGGATGTACTCCTCCGGCCCGGCCTTCGCCGGCATCCTCTACGACGAGGGCACCGAGGAGCAGAAGAAGATCGCCGCCATCGCGGTGGACAAGCAGTGGGGCTCCACCATGGTGCTCACCGAGCCGGACGCCGGCTCCGACGTCGGCGCGGGCCGCACCCGGGCCGTCAGGCAGGACGACGGCACCTGGCACATCGAGGGCGTCAAGCGCTTCATCACCTCGGGCGAGCACGACATGTCCGAGAACATCATCCACTACGTGCTCGCCCGCCCCGAGGGAGCGGGCCCCGGCACCAAGGGCCTGTCCCTGTTCATGGTGCCGAAGTACGAGTTCGACTTCACCACCGGCCAACTGGGCGCGCGCAACGGCGTGTACGCGACCAACGTCGAGCACAAGATGGGCCTCAAGGCGTCCAACACCTGCGAGATGACCTTCGGCGACCGGCACCCCGCCAAGGGCTGGCTGATCGGCGACAAGCACGACGGCATCCGGCAGATGTTCCGGATCATCGAGTTCGCCCGGATGATGGTCGGCACGAAGGCCATCGCCACCCTGTCCACCGGCTACCTCAACGCGCTGGAGTACGCCAAGGAGCGCGTGCAGGGCGCGGACCTCGCGCAGTTCATGGACAAGACCGCCCCCAAGGTCACCATCACCCACCACCCCGACGTGCGCCGCTCGCTGATGACGCAGAAGGCGTACGCGGAGGGCATGCGCGCGCTGGTCCTCTACACCGCCTCCGTCCAGGACGCGATCCAGGTCGCCGAGACGGCGGGCGAGGACACCACCCGGCTGCACGGCCTCAACGACCTGCTGCTGCCCATCGTCAAGGGTTACGGCTCGGAGAAGTCGTACGAGCAGCTCGCCCAGTCGCTGCAGACCTTCGGCGGCTCGGGTTACCTGCAGGAGTACCCGATCGAGCAGTACATCCGGGACGCCAAGATCGACACGCTGTACGAGGGCACCACCGCGATCCAGGGCCAGGACTACTTCTTCCGGAAGATCGTCCGCGACCAGGGCCAGGCGATGACCGCCCTGTCGGAGGAGATCAAGAAGTTCCTCGCCGAGGCCGGCGGCGGCGAGGAACTGGCCACCGCCCGCGACCAGCTCGCCAAGGCCGCGGTGGACCTGGAGGCGATCGTCGGCACGATGCTCACCGACCTCGCCGCCACCGAGCAGGACGTCCGCTCCATCTACAAGGTGGGCCTGAACACCACCCGGCTGCTGCTCGCCTCCGGCGACGTGGTCGTCGCCTACCTGCTGCTCAAGGGCGCCGCGGTCGCCGCCGAGAAGCTGCCGGCGGCCACCGCGAAGGACACCGCCTTCTACACCGGCAAGATCGCCGCGGCGAAGTTCTTCGCGACGAACATCCTGCCGGGCGTGGGCGTGCAGCGCGCGGTCGCCGAGTCGGTCGGGCTGGACGTGATGGACCTGCCCGAAGCGGCGTTCTGACCTCACCGGCGGGCGGTGTGCCGTCGCGCGAAAGGGCGACGGCACCCGGCTGTCCCTGGCCGAATCTATGCTGGCGGACATGAGCTCTCAGCCGCGCGCCTTCGACCGCGCGCACACCGATGACCTGGCCGGCTTCGTCACCGCGTGCCCGTCGCCGTACCACACGGTCGCCACGGTCGGCGCGCGGCTGGAGAAGGCCGGGTTCCGGCAGGTGAGCGAGACCGACGCCTGGCCCGCGGAGGCGGGCGGGAAGTACGTGGTGCGCGGCGGGGCGATCGTCGCGTGGTACGTACCGGCCGGGGCGCCGCCCGAGACACCGTTCCGGGTGGTGGGCGCGCACACCGACTCGCCGAACCTGCGGGTGAAGCCGCGGCCGGACATGGGCGCGGCCGGGTGGCGGCAGGTCGCCGTGGAGGTCTACGGGGGGCCGCTGCTCAACAGCTGGCTCGACCGGGACCTGGGGCTGGCCGGCCGGCTGTCGCTGCGGAACGGCACCACCCGGCTGGTCGGCGTGGACCGGCCGCTGCTGCGGGTCGCCCAGCTGGCCATCCACCTCGACCGCGGGGTCAACGACGGGCTGAGCCTGGACCGGCAGCGTCACCTCCAGCCGCTGTGGGGCCTCGGCGAGGCGGAGGACGGCGACCTGATCGGCTTCCTCGCCGCGGAGGCCGGGGTCGACGCGCACGACGTCATCGGCTGGGACCTGATGACGCACGACGTGCAGCCGCCCGCCTACCTCGGCCGCGACCGCGAACTGCTCGCCTCGCCCCGGCTGGACAACCTGCTCTCCGTGCACGCCTGTACGGCCGCGCTGGCCGCCGCCGTCAGCCAGGGCGGCGACGACCTCCCGTACATCCCGGTGCTCGCCGCCTTCGACCACGAGGAGAACGGCAGCGAGTCCGACACCGGCGCCCACGGCCCCCTCCTCGGCAACGTCCTGGAGCGCTCGGTGCGCGCCCGCGGCGGCTCCTCCGAGGACCGGTTGCGGGCCCTGGCCGGCACGGTCTGCGTCTCCTCCGACGTCGGCCACGCCGTCCACCCCAACTACGCGGAACGGCACGACCCCACCCACCACCCCCGCGCCAACGGCGGCCCCATCCTCAAGACCAACGTCAACCAGCGGTACGCCACGGACGGCACCGGCCGCGCCCTGTTCAGCGCCGCCTGCGAGCGCGCCGGAGTCCCCCTCCAGCACTTCGTCTCCAGCAACGCGGTGCCCTGCGGTACGACGATCGGTCCGATCACCGCCGCCCGGCACGGCATCACCACGGTCGACATCGGCGTGCCCATCCTGTCCATGCACTCCGTGCGCGAACTGTGCGGCGCGGACGACCCGCACCTGCTCGCGAGCGCGCTCAAGGCGTTCCTGGAGGGCTGACGCACGAGTTCGTGAAGTGGGCGGCCGACCGGAACCCTCCTGCCCGACGGCGCGGACGCGGGGAAGGCCACCCGTGACAGGAGCGAGCAGGAAGACCGACCAGAACAAGGCCAGGGCTGAGGGCCGCGGTTGTCGAAGGGCCGCGATCTTTCCGTCACCCAACGGTGACGCGGTGCCGGGAGCATGGGCGCGGACCACTCAACCGAACCAGCCGGGGGGAATTCCGCCATGCCCAGCAGCGCCGCCAGCAGCCGCGCCCGTATCCGCGCCCGTATCCGGGTCCGCACCCGCGTCCGTGACGGCGTCCGTGACCGGGGCGTCGTGACCGGGGCCGCCCTCGTCGTCGTGTCGGCGCTCGTACTGAGCGCCTGCGGGACGTCGTCCTCGTCGTCCTCCTCGTCCTCGCACGGCGGGAGCGGGAGCCGCAAGTCCAAGAGCTCGCACTCGGGGTCGGTGGGGAAGAGCAAGGGGACCGCGGAGAAGGGCGCGAAGCCGTACGTGGTGACCTCGCGCACCCCGCCGCACGTTCCGCGCTGTCACACCAGGGACCTGGCCGTGTCGTTCGAGACCGGCGGGGCCGCGGCCCCCGATGTGACGTCCGATCAGCAGCAGACCGCCGGGGTCGCGGTACGCAACAGCAGCGGGCACGCATGTGTCGTCGGGGGCTTCCCGGGCGTGGACCTCAGGAGCGGGACGACGCGGTGGTCACTGTCGCGCGCGTCGCAGGAGTACGACCGCATCACCCTCCGCCCGGGGGGCACGACCGACTTCCCGATCACGTTCCTGCCGGAGCCGAAGGGGAGCTGGACCCCGAGCACGGTGACCGTCACCCCGCCGGACGAGACCACCTCGAAGACGCTCCGGTGGCCGTGGGGACCGGTACTGCTCCAGGACGGCGCCACCCACCCGGGTACGTACGTAGGACCCATCGGCTGAAGAACACGCTGATTGGACGTCATGTCTCCGGGTAGGCGGCGGTGGAGACCACACAGCCGTCAACTCGACGCAGGGAGGCGTGCACTGTGGGCATCGGAGGCTGCATCATCCTGATCGCGATCGGCGCGATCATCACCTTCGCCACCGACTGGCATGCGAAGGGCATCAATGTGGATCTGCTCGGCCTGATCATGATGGGCGTGGGCATGATCGGAATTGCCACCTATGTGAGCATTTTCAAGCGCCGCCGGATTCCTCCGACGGCGGACGGCGACCTGCCGCCCGTCGTGGAGGAGCGCTACTACTCCGACCGCCGCCCGGGTGGCCGTTACTGAGACCGGGGCTCCGGCGAGCCCCCCGCGTCCAGGCCCGCCAGGACCAGCGCCAGCCGGGAGTCCCCGTCCGCTGCGAGGCGGACAGGGACTCCCCAGTCCTGCTGGTGGACATGGCAGGCCGGATACTCGGTGTCCGGACCGTCGTCGCAGGACGCGGCCATCGCCGAGACGTGCAGCACCCCTGCGGGTACCGCGGGGTCGAGTACCAGGTCCCGGAAGAGGTCGGTGCCCTTGCCCGCGCCTTCCGTGAGCAGTTCCGGCGGGGTCGCGCCGACCAGCAGCCGGGTGGCCGGGCCGTAGCGCTCGTCCAGCTTCTGGCCGTCCGGCGCGGAGAAGACCACCTCGAGCCGGAACGGCCCGGGCGTGACGTCGGTGGCCGCCCGCTGCGTACGGTGGGCGACACCCGCCACCCGTACCGCCGACTCCGGCAGCCGCAACCGGGTCAGCCGGTGCCGGGCCGACTCCACGACCACGATGTCGCCGTCCACCACGACCGCGTCGGACGGTTCGCGCAGATCCGTGGCGAGCGTGGACACCTCACCGGTCGCGGGGTCGTACCGCCGCAGCGCGTTGTTGTACGTGTCGCTCACCGCGACCGACCGGTCCGGCAGCACGGTGACACCCAGCGGGTGCTGGAGCAGCGCCTGCCCGGCCGGGCCGTCGCGGTGGCCGAAGTCGAACAGACCGGTGCCGACGGCCGTACGGATCACGTATCCGTTCCCGTCCGCCCCCCGCTCGGCCCAGCGCAGCGCCGACGTCTCGGAGTCGGCGATCCACAGCCGGTCGCCGGCGGCGGCGAGGCCGGACGGCTGGGCGAACCAGGCGTCGCCCGCGTGCCCGTCCACCAGGCCCTCGTTGGTCGTGCCGGCCGCGACCTCCACCCGGTCGGTCGCCGGGTCGTACGTCCAGAGCTGGTGGACACCGGCCATCGCGATCCACACCCGGTCCTCGAACCAGGCCACGTCCCACGGTGAGGAGAGCGCGACCTCGCGGGCCGGCCCGGAGGTCGGCGAGCCCTGCCACCACTGCCTGCCGGTGCCGGCCACCGTGGTGACCCGCCCGGTCGCCAGGTCCAGCCGGCGCAGTGCGTGGTTCACCGTGTCGGCGACGACGACGCCTCCGTCCGGCAGCAGCGCCAGGCCCTGCGGCTCGCTGAACCGCGCGGTCGCCGCGTCCCCGTCCACCAGTCCGCGCTCGCCGGTGCCGATCCGCCGCAGGACGCTCTCGCCGTCCGCCGCCAGTTCCACCAGCGCGTGCCGGGTCGAGTCGGAGACCAGGTAGTGGCCGGAGCCGGGCAGCGCGAGTGCCTTGCCGGGGAAGCGGAGAGCGGTGGGGACGGGCTCCGGCGGCACGTACGGGCCGTCGCCGCGCCGCAGCGTCCCCTTCAGCGTGTGCTCCTGCTCCAACCGGGTGACCAGCTTCTCCAGCGCGTGCGCGTGCCCCTCGCCCGCGTGCTGCGCGACCACGTACCCCTCGGGGTCGATCACCACCAGCGTCGGCCACGCCCGCACCGCGTACTGCTTCCAGGTGGTCAGCTCCGGGTCGTCCAGCACCGGGTGACGCACCTCGTAGCGCTCCACCGCGTCCGCCACGGCCTGGTGCTCCGCCTCGTGCACGAACTTCGGGGAGTGCACCCCGACGATCACCACCGTGTCGCGGTGCCGCTCCTCCAGCTCCCGCAGCTCATCGAGGACGTGCAGGCAGTTCACACAGCAGAACGTCCAGAAGTCCAGGATCGCAATGGATCCGCGCAGGTCAGCAAGAGTGAGTTGCTTGTCACCGGTATTGAGCCAGCCGCCCTTGCCGATGAGTTCGGGCGCCCGGACGCGTGCTGTTGCGGTCATGTCCCCATCCAACCGCATCACCGGGGACACCCATTCCCCCGTGAAACGCCTGGTGCGGGAGAAGAGGTCCGCGGTCGGCGACGACTGCTGCCCCGCGGCGGGCGCGGCCAGCGCGGCGGGCGCGCGTTCTTGCGTGGACGGCAGGGTCCTGCGGGTGCGGGACGCCCTGGAGCTCCAGGACCCGTCCGGGACCGTGGTCGCCGTCCTCCACAAGAAGCCGCTCAGCCTCCGGGACGCGATGACCGTGGAGCGGGACGGCCAGCTGCCGGTGACGAAAACGCCCCGGAGGTGCGCGCACGGGGCGCGCCCCCGGTACCCGTCCCCCTACGGTGTCGGCACCCCCAGCACCCGGTCGCGCAGCACCGGGAAATCGGCTCGGACGGCCGTCACCCGGGCCGGGTCCAGCTCCACGGTGAGGATCTGCTCGTCCGGGCCCGCCTCGGCCAGCACCTCGCCCCACGGGTCGACCACCATGCTGTGGCCGGCCTGCGCCACGCCGACGTGCGTGCCGGCGGTCCCGCACGCGAGGACGTACGCCTGCGACTCCACCGCCCGCGCCTGGACCAGCAGCCGCCAGTGGGCGAGCCGGCGGGTGGGCCAGCCGGCCGGGATCACCAGGACGTGTGCGCCCGCGTCGATCAGCAGCCGGAACTGTTCGGGGAAGCGGAGGTCGTAACAGGTGGCGAGGCCCAGCACGGTGTGCGGCAGCCGCGCGGTGACGATCTCGCGTCCCGCGGCCATCAGCGCCGCCTCGCCCTGGTCGAAGCCGAAGCGGTGGATCTTGCGGTAGACGGCGTGCAGGCGGCCGTCGGGCGAGAAGAGCAGCGAGGTGTTGAACAGGAGCCCGTCCGGGTCGCGTTCGACGACGGACCCCGCGTGCAGCCACACCCCGGCGTCCCTCGCGGCGGCGGCCATCGCCTCGGCCGTCGGTCCGCCGTCCACCGGTTCCGCCTCCGCCGCGAAGTCGTCGGCGGCGAAGGCCCCCACCGGCCACAGCTCGGGCAGCACGACCAGATCCGCTCCGGCCTGCCCGCGTACCAGCGTCGCCACCCGCTCGCGGCGGTCGGCGACCGTTTCCTTCGGGTCTACGTCGATCTGCAACAGCGTTGCGCGCACCTGGACACCGCCCATACGTGGGTTCGTCGTCTCGGGCCTACCATCGTCACTCGAAAGCACTGCGTGGGCGCCCGCGCGCAGCGTAGCTTAGGCGCCAACCACCACGACCGCGCACCGACCGTCGAGGGGTCCCGTGACCGTCCACAGCAAGCTCCAGCCGTACATCGACGCCTGGACCCACTCCATAGAGTCCATCAACGACCTGGTGTCGCCACTGGCCGAAGGGGAGTGGAACCGTCCCACCGAGTGCCCCTACTGGTCCGTCCGCGACGTCGTCTCCCACGTCATCGGCTTCGAGTGCGAACTGCTCGGCGACCCGCGGCCGATCCACAGCCTGCCCAGCGACCTGCGGCACATCACCAGCGAGGCCGCCCGCTACACCGAGGTCCCGGTCGACATCCGCCGCCACCACACCGCGCCCGAGATGACCTCGGAGCTGGAGTACACCATCATCCGCCGCTCCCGGCAGCTGCGGAACGAGTCGCGGGAGCCCGACGCGATCGTGCGGGCCATCGGCGGCGGCGAGATCAGCCTCGAAGAGCAGTTGTGGGCGCGGGTGTTCGACGTATGGGTGCACGAGCAGGACCTGCGCCGCGCCCTGGACAGGCCGGGAAACCTCACCTCCCCCGGCGCCGTGCTCGCCCGTGACTACGTGCTGCGCGCGCTGCCCAAGCTGGTCGCGCACGACGCCGCCGCCAAGCCCGGCTCCGCGGTCGTCTTCGACGTCCACGGCCCGCTGGAGTTCATGCGGACGGTACGGGTCAGCGCGGAGGGGCGCGGCACCATCGACTCCGCGGTGTCGCTCGGGCCCGCGGTCACCTTCATCCTGGACTGGGAGACGTTCCTGCGGCTGATCACCGGCCGGGTGAAGCCTGCCGCGGTGGCCGGCGACCGGTTGAAGACGGAGGGCGACGCGGCCCTCGCGGACACGATCCTGGCGCACATCGCGGTGACGAAGTAGGGGCCGAGCCGGGACCGGGTGGCGGCGGCCAGGGCGTCGCAGGGCATTCTACGTGCTGTGACGGCGCGGTGACGTTCCGATGATGAAAGTACCGGAATCCTGTCGGAAGGGGCGCGTCGGGCGAGTAGGGTGAGGCGCACTCCGCACGCCCGCACGACAGCTCGCGCGTCGACTCCGCACGTCGGCTCCGCGCGCGGCTCCGCACGTCAACGTCTCCGGCACGGCGGTCGGCTGTGGGCCTCCCGCTACGAGGTACCGATTGATGCCAGCTCAGGACTCCTCCGCGTTACCCGGCTCGCCCCTCGATGCGCCCCATCCGCCCGGCACCGGTCCCGCCCTCACCGGTCCCGCCGCCGGCCGGCGGAAGGGGAAGGCCTCCCGCGCCTGCGCCGCCGCGCTCCCGTTGACCGTCGTGGCGGCGGCGGGCGCGGCCTGCGGGTGGGCGGCGGACCGTACGGCCGCCGAGGACCGTACCGTCGTCACCGCGACCGGCGCGCTCGCCGCGGCACTGCTCGGCGTCGCGGTCGCCCTCGCCCTGTCCCGGCGCCGGCTGGCCCGCGAGTGGCGCGACCGCCACGAAACCCTCCGCGCGGAGGCCGCCCGTACGGTCGCGGCGCACGCCGACGCGATCCGGCTCGCCGCCGCCGAGGTGGCCGCGGCGCACCGCGCCCTGCACGCGGCGGAGCTACGCCGGCGTACGGCCGCCGAGGCCCAACGCTCCCTGCGCGCCCTGCTGCGGGCGGAGAGCGCCCGCGCGGGGGCCCTGGAGGCCGAGGCCGCGCGCCTGGCCGAGGTCACCGTCCCGAGGGCCGCGGACCGGCTGCGGGCCGGCGACCCGGCCGGCACCCTGCTGACCGGCCTCCCGCACCCCGCCGCCCCCGCCCACCAGCGCCTCCTGAGCACCGTCCTCCGCGAACTCGCCACCAGCGAACGCCTGCGCGCCGCCTTCCCCGGCACCTCGCACCGGACCGAGCCGGTCCGCGTGGTGGACGTCCTGCGCGACGCGGCGAGCCGCGCCGACGCGTGCGGGCGGGTCCGGCTGCACACGCACTCGGCGCGCCCCGCGTACCCGGTGATGACGGCCGTGGTGGCCGGTCACGCGGCCGAGGGCGTCACGCACGCGCTGGCCGAGCTGCTGGACCGCGCCTGCACGTTCTCGCCGCCGACCGAGGACGTGCACGTGTACGTACGGGAGACGCTCTCCGGCGTGGTCGTCACCATCGAGGGCATCGGCGTGGAGTCGCCGGAGGAGACGCGGGCCGGCGCGGAGCGGCTGGTCTCCGGCGATCCGCCGGAGGTGGACCCGCGGACGCTGACCGGGACGCGGCTGAGCCTGGCCGTGGTGGGCAGCCTGGCGCGGGCGCACGGGCTGCTGGTGTCGTTCCGGCCGTCCGCGCGGGGCGGGGCGGGCGTGGTGGTGCTGCTCCCGCCGGAGATCGTCACGCCGGCGTCCGAGGGGGAGCCGGTGGCACCCCACCACCCGGTGGACCCCTCGGGCGACCACCGCGCTCCCGAGGGGTACGACGCTCTCCCGCCGGTGCCGCCGGACGAACCCGCCCCGGAGCGCGCCCGGCCCGCCACACCGCTGCCCAAGCGCCCCCGCGGCCAGGCCCTCGCCGCCGCCCAGCACTGGGACCTGACCGCCGACCCCACCGCGGCCTGGCTCACCCCCGCCCCGAAGGGCACGCCGGACGGGTCCTAACCCGGTACTTCGCAGGTCGCCGAAAAGGTTCGCCGCGGCAGCCTCCCGGCGTCCGATCTCGACCAGGCCGGACCGGGACGGTAATCACCGTTACGGTTCCGATCGGCGAGCGATCAGCAACGACCACCTGATCTTCGCGATCGGGTGACCTGCGAAGTACGGGCCTGGCCGGGTGCCGCGTGGTCGCGTCGCCGGAGTGTGCCGCGTCGCGACGCCCGGCACGGTGCCTCGCGGTGTTGCCGCACCGACCGGGCAGGCCCATGACGAGACCGGTCCGGCGCCCTGCGGCGCACCGCACCGCACCGGACGCCGCCCCGTGACGGGCACACCCTGACCGACGCGGCACCGGGCGTCACTCCCCGACCACCGCCGCCGTGCGGTGCACGCTCTCGACGCGGCTGACCGCGATCCGTTCCCGTTCCAGGCGGTCGGCGCGCCGCCACAGGCGGAGGACCTGGGCCGTGCCGACGGCCTGCACGACGAAGACGCTGCTCCACGCGACGCGGTAGTTGTCACCGGTCGCGTCGAGGAGGACGCCCACCGAGAACAGCGTGATCATGGAGGCGGTGAAGCCGCCGACGTTGACGATGCCGGAGGCGGTGCCGAACCGTTCCGGCGGGTTGGCCGGCCGGGCGAAGTCGAAGCCGATCATCGAGCCAGGCCCGCAGGCGCCGAGCACCACGCAGAGCAGGACCAGCAGCCACCTCGGGTCCTGGCCGCCGGGCCAGGACAGGGCGGCGGCCCAGGCGGCGGCGGTGGTGGCGATCACGCCGAGGGTCAGCGGCAGCCGGGCGCCGTGATGGCGGGAGATGATCTGTCCGAAGACCATGCCGAAGACCATGTTGGCGACGACGACCAGGGTGAGCAGGCCGCCCGCCGCGTCCCGCGAGAGGCCCTGGTCCTCGACCAGGTAGGGCAGACCCCACAGCAGCAGGAAGACCATCCCGGAGAACTGGCAGGTGAAGTGCGTCCACATACCGAGGCGGGTACCGGGTTCGCGCCACGCGTCGGTGATCTGGCGGCGTACGAAGGCCAGGCCCACGTGTCTCGCGGGCGGCGGAACGTACCCCTCCGGGTGGTCCTTGAGGAAGAGGGCGACCAGGACCATGACGAGGGCGCCGGCCAGTGCCGTGCCGAGGAAGGTCGGGGTCCAGCCCGCGGAGTGCAGCAACCGGGAGAGGGCGACGGTGGACACGAGGTTGCCCGCGACGCCGAAGAGGGCGGCGCCCTGGGCGATCAGCGGCCCGCGCCGGGCCGGGAACCACCGGAAACCGAGCCGTAGCACGCTCACGAACGTCATCGCGTCGCCGCAGCCCAGCACCGCGCGGGCGGCGAGCGCCGTCCCGTACGAGTGCGACAGCGCGAACGCCGCCTGCCCGAGGGTGAACAGCAGCGCGCCGAGCAGCAGCACCTTCTTCGTGCCGAGCCGGTCCACCATCAGGCCCACGGGTATCTGCATGCCCGCGTAGACCAGCACCTGGAGGATGGAGAAGGAGGAGAGCGCGGAGGCTCCGACATGGAAGCGGTCGGCAGCGTCGATGCCGGCCACACCGAGGCTGGTGCGGTGGACGACGGCGACGAGGTAGACGCAGGTGCCGACCGCCCAGACGAAGGCCGCGCGCCTGCCGCCGGGCGGGTCGCCCGGGAGGACGTCCGCGGGAGCGGAGCCGACGGTCGGTCCGTGCCCGGTGGGGTCGGCGGGGCAGGGGAAGCCGTTCGCGGACCCGTCCGCCGGGGTCCCGCCGTCCGGGGACCCGCCCTCCCGCGTCACGACTCGCCCCGGGCGAGGACCTTCACCCACGACACGTGCCGGTCGACGACCTCCGCCGCGTCGTGCGCGGCGCCGTCCCGGAGCGCTTCGAGGATCCGCGTGTGCTCGGTCAGGTTCTTGGCCACCCGGCTGGGTTCGGCGTGCATCACGGCCACGCCCATCCGCAACTGCCGGTCGCGCAGCTGGTCGTAGAGGTGCGCGAGGATGCGGTTCCCCGCCGCCCGCACGATCTCCGCGTGGAAGGACCGGTCGGCGACGGCGAACGCGGCGAGGTCGCCGTGCTCCGCGTGCCCGCGCTGCTCGGCCAGCGACTCCTCGAGCCGCGCGATGAGGCCCGGGGGCGCGGCCCCGACCACCTTCGCCACGGCGTGCTGCTCCACCAGCAGCCGGGTCTCCACCACGTCGGCGATCTCCTGCGCCGAGACGGGCAGCACGAGGGCGCCCTTCTTCGGGTACAGCTTGAGCAGCCCCTCCGCCTCCAGGCGGAGCAGCGCCTCCCGCACCGGCGTCCGCGACACCCCGACCGCGCCGGCCAGATCCCCTTCCGTGAGCAGCGTCCCTCCCTCGTAACTGCGGTCCAGCACACCGCGCTTGACGTGCGAATAGACCCGCTCGGCGGCAGGCGGGGACTTCGGCGTGTTCGTGACCTGGCGGGTGGCAGCAGTGGAGTCCATGATGCGCACATCATAGATGCAACACGTATGCACGAACAGGTCCGGGTCCGTGGCAGGACGTCGGCCCGCGAGGAAGACATGCCCGGGTACGGCGGCCCGCCTCGCGCACCCCGCCCGGGGTGCGCGAGGCGCATCAGTCCCGCCCGCGCGCCCCTCGGCTCACGGCATCGTGTTCTCGACGGACTCCGCGTAGCTCTGCAGATTCGTGAGTACGGATTTCGGGTCGCCGTGGACGGCGCGGCCGATGTTCTTGCGGAGTTCCGCGCTGACCGGCACCCAGGAGGGCTTGTTGACCGGGAAGAACGCCGCGTCGGGCAGCCGCTGCAGGAACGGGAGCAGCACCTTTTCGTCGGGCAGACTCCGTACGGCCTGCGAGGTGTCCGCCGTCACGGGCAACAGCTTGTTCCCCTGGTGGAACTTGAGCATGTTCTCCGGGCTGTAGACGTACCGCATGAACGCGGCGTCCGCTTCCAGGTGCCCCGGCTCCTTGAACGCCATGATCCAGTCGGCGTTGCCGAGGGTTCGCGCGCTGAGTCCGGCCAGGCCCGGCAGCGGTGCCACGCCGATGTCGATGCCCGCGCCCTTGGCCCGGCGGAGCACCGTCATGTGGCCGTTGAGCATGCCGGTCCGGCCGGCCAGGAACTGCCCGAAGGCGTCCGCGACGTTGGTCCTGGCCGGGTCGTTCGGACCCACCAGGCCCGGCTCCACCAGATTGTTCTTCAGCCAGGTGAACGTCTTCACGTTCGAGGCCGAGTCGAAGGTGTACGCACCGCTGGCGTCGGTGTAGCCGCCGTCGTTCCCGAGCATCCACAGCATCGTCTCGGCTTCCGACTCCTGCGGCCCGAGCGGCAGCCCGAACGGCACCGGAACACCGTTCTCCTTCAGCTTGACCGCGGCACGCTTGATCTCGGCCCAGGTCCGCGGCGCCTTCTTGATGCCCGCCTCGGCGAAGAGCTTCTTGTTGTAGAAGAGCATGCGGGTGGAGGCGACCCACGGAATCCCGTACTGCGTGCGCTTCACCGAGCCCGCCTTGGCCAGTGACGGGATGAAGTCGGACTGCATGCTGATCGGGAAGAGGGCGTCGGCGCTGTAGAGGCGGTCCTCGGCGGCGAACCCGCTGTACGAGTCGAGCTGCGCCATGTCGGGAATGTTCCCCGCCTTGACCATCGCGGCGACTTCCTCGTTCGCGCGCTCCACCGGTACGAACTGGACCTCGATCTTGATGTGCGGGTAGCGCTGCTCGAAGCCGCTCGCCAGCTGGCCCCAGTACGCGGCGACCGGGCTGCCCACCTTCAGGCCGCTGTAGTCCGTCGCGACGATGCGCAGCGTGGTGTCCTTGCTCAACGGCGACGTGCTCCCGCACCCGCTGAGCACGGCTAGCGCCGGCATGACCGCTAAACCGACCACCGCCATGCCGTACGTACGATTCCGCCGCACTGTTGCTACCGCCCTCATGGATAGTTCGCACCCTCTGGCAGCAACGAGTTTTGCCCTCAGCCTAACTCAGGGTCAACACCGAGCCCGTATCAGATGTGTGACGGACCGTCAGTTACGACGAGGCGCGCCGAAGAAAAAACCGCGACTCCTGGGCGACTACCCTCCTGCGTCAGGCCGTTGATCGTACCGGCAACCGGACTGCGCCCGTCCGGGGGGGGCGGGCGCAGTCCCCCCGGACGGGCGCGCGGCGCTACTTCGCGAAGGCGTAGTCCATCAGCTTCTTCGCGTCCGCGAGTCGGTTGGCCTCGGAAGACGACGACAGCACCGTGCCGATGACCGTTTTGGTACCGCGGGTGGCGGCGAAGACCAGGCAGTAGCCGGCCGCCGGGCCGGAACCGGTCTTGACGCCGATCGCGCCGGAGTAGGTGCCGAGCAGCTTGTTGGTGTTGGTCCACGACATGTAGCGGTAGCCGCCGCTCTTGGTCGTCACCTTGGTGCTGATCGACCTGGTCTTCACCACGGAGCGGAACGTGGAGAACTGCATCGCACTGGTCGCGATCTTCGTCAGGTCGCGCGGGGTCGAGTAGTTCGCACCGTTGCCGATGCCGTCGAACGAGTCGAAGTGCGTGTTCTTCAGACCCAGTTGCCAGGCGGCGGTGTTCATCTTGCCGATGAACGACGCCACCCGCGCGGACCGCGTGGTCCCGGTGCCGAACTTGTCGGCCAGGGCGTACGCCGCGTCACAGCCGGACGGGAGCATCAGCCCGTACAGGAGCTGGCGGACGGTCAGGCGGTCGCCGACGATCAGGCGGGCCGACGAGGCGTTCTTCGCGACGATGTAGTCGCTGTACGCCTTCTGGACGACGACCGTGGCGTCCAGGTTGAGGTTCTTCTGCCCGAGCACCACCCGGGCGGTCATGATCTTGGTGGTCGAACCGGTGGATCGGCGGGTGTCCGCGGCCTTGCCGAAGAGCGTCGTCTTCGTGGCGTTGTTCATCACGTAGCCGCCCTTGGCGGTGATCGCGGGCGGCGTGAGCGTGGCGGCCTGCGCCGGGACGGCGAACGCCCCCGCCGCCAGAACGGCGCCCGTGGTGAGCGCGACCGCGGACCCGCGACGTACGGCTTTCATGCCGGTTATCACTATGAATACCCCAATGTCCCCTGCGGCACGGCCTTCTGTGAATGCCGCTCGATGAGGAGACGCCGGAGCGGGGCCAATGGATGCGCGCCACCCGCAGACTTCTTCGGACGGGGGGACGGCGGGGGACGGCCGCACTACGGGCGCAGCGTCGAGACGAGGCTCGCCGTCGAGGTCAGCGTGGACTGGATCGTGGGGGCGAAGCTGGTGGAGGCGAGACTGAAGCCGAGGAAGACGCACAGGAGCGCGTGGCTCGGCTTCAGCGCGCGGTTGCGCATGAGGACGGCGGCCATCGCGAGCAGGAGCAGGACAATGGAGACAGAGACGACCATACGGCCGATGGCAGCACAATTCGCTCACGGGTGCCGGTGGACACGCAGAACGGAGGGTCAGGACGTTTGTACGTCCGGACCCTCCGCCGCTCTCCGCCGCCCTGCTACGCCCAGGTGAGCAGCCGCTTCGGCTGCTCCAGGATCGCCGCGACGTCCGCCAGCACCCTGGAGCCCAGTTCGCCGTCCACCACCCGGTGGTCGAAGGAAAGGGCGAGCGTGGTGACGTGACGGGGCCTCACCTTGCCCTTGTGCACCCACGGCTGGAGCTTGATCGCGCCGAAGGCGAGAATCGCGGACTCGCCCGGGTTGAGGATGGGCGTGCCGGTGTCGACGCCGAAGACGCCGACGTTGGTGATGGTGACCGTGCCGCCCTGCATCGCCACCGGGGGGGTCTTGCCCTCCCGGGCCGTGGTGACCAGTTCGCCGAGGGCGGCCGCCAGTTCGGGGAGCGTCCTGTCCTGCGCGTCCTTGATGTTGGGGACGATCAGGCCGCGCGGAGTGGCCGCGGCGATCCCCAGGTTCACGTACGACTTCTGGACGATCTCCTGGCTCGCCTCGTCCCAGGCCGCGTTGACCGCGGGGTTGCGCCTGACGGCGACCAGCAGCGCCTTCGCGACGAACAGCAGTGGGCTGACCCGCAGACCGGCGAACTCCGGGTCCGCCTTGAGCTCCTGGACCAGCTTCATCGTCCGCGTGATGTCGAAGGTCACGAACTCCGTGACGTGCGGCGCGGTGAAGGCGCTGGCCACCATCGCCGCCGCGGTCGCCTTGCGGACGCCCTTGACCGGGGTGCGCACCTCCCGCCGGTCGGCCGTGCCGGTACCGATTCCGGTCCCGTTTCCTGCTCCGGCTCCTGCTTCGCCTCCGAGCGGTACGGAGACGGTGCCGGGTTCGGTGGCCGGCGGGAGGGGGGCCGGCGGGGCCGCCGCCGCCCGGATGTCCTCCCGGGTCACCACACCGCCGGGTCCGGTCGGTGCCACCGTCGCCAGGTCGATGCCCAGCTCCTTGGCCAGCTTGCGTACGGGCGGCTTGGCCAGCGGCCGTTCCACCGCAGGGGCGGGAGGAGCCGGAGCCTGAGCCGCGTGACCGTTCAGCTCCGTACGGGCCGGAGCCGGTCCGTACGGAGCTGAACCCTTGCGCGGACGCCGCGTCGTGGCGGACGGTGCGACCCCGTACCCCACCAGCACCGCCTGCCGCTCGGTCTCCGGCTGGGGCTCGACGGTCGAGGGCTCCGGGGACGGGGGCTGCGGGGACGGGGGCTGCGGGGACCGCGTGGATTCCGGGGTGGAGGACTCCGGGACCGGCGGCGCCGCGTCCCCCGCCCGCGAACCCTCCCCCGCGTCCACCACGATGATCGGCGTCCCGACGTCCACCGTCGCGCCCTCGCCGAAGCGGATCTCGCTGACCACCCCGTCGTAGGGAATCGGCAGCTCCACGGCCGCCTTCGCCGTCTCCACCTCGCAGACGACCTGCCCGTCGGTGACGGAATCACCGACGCCGACGTACCACTTGAGGATCTCCGCCTCGGTCAGGCCCTCCCCGATGTCCGGCATCCGGAATTCGCGGAGGTGCCGTGCCTGTGCGGTCATGATCGTCACAACCCTCTCCTCGGAACTCAGAACGCCAGCGCGCGGTCGACTGCGTCGAGTACGCGGTCCAGGCCCGGCAGATACTCCTCCTCCAGGCGGGCCGGCGGGTAAGGCGAGTGGAAGCCGCCCACCCGCAGCACCGGCGCCTCAAGGTGGTAGAAGCTGCGCTCGGTGATCCGCGCGGCGATCTCCGCACCGGCACCGTAGAAGACCGGGGCCTCGTGCACCACGACCAGGCGGCCGGTCTTCTCCACGGACGCCTGAACGGTGTCGAAGTCGATCGGCGAGAGCGACCGCAGATCCACGACCTCCAGGCTATGGCCCTCGTTCGCGGCAGCGGCGGCTGCCTCCAGGCACACCTTCACCATCGGCCCGTACGCCGCCAGGGTGAGGTCGGTGCCTCGCCGCGCGACGACCGCCTTGTGCAGGTCGCCCGGGACGGCCGAGACGTCGAGGTCGCCCTTGTCCCAGTACCGCCGCTTCGGCTCGAAGAAGATCACCGGATCATCGGAGGCGACCGCCTGCTGGATCATCCAGTAGGCGTCGACCGGGTTGGAGCAGGTGACCACCTTGAGGCCCGGGGTGTGCGCGAAGTACGTCTCCGGAGACTCGCTGTGGTGCTCGACCGCACCGATCCCGCCGCCCGAGGGGATCCTGATCACGATCGGCATCTTCTGTCGACCGGCGGACCGGTTGTGGAACTTCGCGACCTGGCTGACGATCTGGTCGAAGGCCGGGTAGACGAAACCGTCGAACTGGATCTCGCACACGGGTCGATAGCCACGCAGGGCGAGTCCCACGGCTGTCCCCACGATGCCGGACTCGGCCAAAGGCGAGTCGATCACCCGATGCTCGCCGAAGTCCTTCTGCAGTCCCTCGGTGACCCGGAAGACGCCGCCCAGCTTCCCGATGTCCTCACCGGCCAGCAGCACCTTGGGATCGGCCTCCAGGGCTCGCCGCAATCCGGCGTTGAGCCCTTTGGCCAAGGTGATCTTGCTGGTCTTGCTGGGGTCACCCGGCTTGCTCGAATCGACGGTCATCACT
>NZ_DATDBG010000216.1:0-14876 GCF_036524955.1 Streptomyces sp. | reverse complement strand
AGGCGCGCGGCCTGCTTCTCCTTCAGCGAGCCGATGACGGCGAGCGACGGCCGCTGCCCCAGGACGTCGCGGGCCACCGCCCGCACCTCCTCCGGGGTGACGGCGGCGATCCGGGCCAGCATGTCGTCCACGGAGAGCTGCTCGCCCCAGCACAGCTCGCTCTTGCCGATCCGGTTCATCAGCGCTCCGGTGTCCTCCAGGCCCAGCACGGTGGAGCCGGCGAGCTGGCCGATGGCGCGCCGCAGCTCGTCTTCGCCGAGGCCGTGCTCGGCGACCTGGTCCAGCTCGTCCCGGCAGATGTTCAGCACCTCCGGCACCCGTCGCGGCTGGCAGCCCGCGTACACCCCGAACATGCCGCAGTCCGCGAACGACGAGGTGTACGAGTACACCGAGTACGCCAGACCGCGCTTCTCGCGGACCTCCTGGAAGAGCCGGGAGCTCATGCCGCCGCCGAGCGCGGTGTTGAGCACGCCGAGCGCCCAGCGGCGTTCGTCGGTGCGGGACAGGCCCGGCATGCCGAGCACCAGGTGCGCCTGCTCGGTGCGCCGGTCGAGGAGTTCGACGCGTCCGGCGGCCCGGACGGTACGGGCCCCCGCCCGTGGTGGGCGCGGCTGTGCGTCGGTGTGCCGCAGCGCGCCGGCCCGGTCGAAGGCGCGGCGGACCTGGCGCACGACCGTGGCGTGGTCGATGTTGCCCGCGGCGGCCACCACCAGCCGGGTGGGGTCGTAGTGCTTGCGGTAGAAGCGGGCGACCTGGTCGCGGGTGAGCGCGTTGATGGTGTCGACGGTTCCGAGCACCGGGCGGCCGAGCGGCGAGTCGCCGAGCAGCGCGGTGGTGAACAGGTCGTGCACCTGGTCGCCCGGGTCGTCCTCGGTCATCGCGATCTCCTCCAGGACGACGCCGCGCTCGGCGTCGATGTCCTCCTGGCGGATCAGCGAGCCGGTGAGCATGTCGCTGACCACGTCGATGGCCAGCGGCAGGTCGGTGTCGAGCACCCGCGCGTAGTAGCAGGTGTACTCCTTGGCCGTGAACGCGTTCATCTCGCCGCCGACCGCGTCGATCGCGGCGGAGATGTCCAGCGCGCTGCGCCGCTCGGTGCCCTTGAAGAGCAGGTGTTCCAGGTAGTGGGTGGCGCCGTTGAGGACCGTGGTCTCGTCGCGGGAGCCGACGGCCGCCCAGATACCGAAGGTCGCCGAGCGTACGGTCGGCAGGGTCTCGGTGACGACGCGCAGCCCGCCGGGCAGCACGCTGCGGCGTACCGTCCCGACGCCGTCGGTGCCGGGCAGCAGGGTGCGGGTGCGGGTCGTCCGCGTGCGGACGGCCCGCCCCTGAGAGGTGGGGCGGGCCGTCGCCTCGGTGGAGCGGGTCGTCACTGGGCCGACTCGTCCTTCGTGTCTTCCTCACCCTCGATGACCGGGACCAGCGAGAGCTTGCCGCGCGGGTCGATCTCGGCGATCTCGACCTGCACCTTGGTGCCGACGCCGAGCACGTCCTCGACGTTCTCGACCCGCTTGCCGCCGGCGAGCTTGCGGATCTGCGAGATGTGCAGCAGTCCGTCCTTGCCGGGCATCAGCGAGACGAAGGCGCCGAAGGTGGTGGTCTTCACGACCGTGCCCAGGTACCGCTCGCCGACCTCGGGCATGGTCGGGTTGGCGATCTGGTTGATCATCGTGCGCGCCGCTTCGGCCTGGGAGCCCTCGGTGGCGCCGATCAGCACCGTGCCGTCGTCCTCGATGGAGATGTCGGCGCCGGTGTCCTCCTGGATCTGGTTGATCATCTTGCCCTTGGGGCCGATGACCTCGCCGATCTTGTCCACCGGGATCTTGATGCTGATGATCCGCGGCGCGTTCGGCGACATCTCGTCCGGGGAGTCGATGGCCTCCATCATCACGTCGAGGATGTGCAGCCGCGCGTCGCGGGCCTGCTTGAGGGCCGCGGCGAGCACGGACGCCGGGATCCCGTCCAGCTTGGTGTCGAGCTGGAGGGCGGTCACGAAGTTCTTCGTGCCGGCCACCTTGAAGTCCATGTCGCCGAAGGCGTCCTCGGCGCCGAGGATGTCGGTGAGCGCCACGTAGTGCGTCTCGCCCTCGATCTCCTGGGAGATCAGGCCCATGGCGATACCGGCGACGGGGGCCTTGAGCGGCACACCGGCGTTCAGCAGCGACATGGTGGAGGCGCAGACCGAACCCATCGAGGTCGAACCGTTGGAGCCCAGCGCCTCGGAGACCTGCCGGATCGCGTAGGGGAACTCCTCGCGGGTCGGCAGCACCGGGATCAGGGCGCGCTCGGCGAGCGCGCCGTGGCCGATCTCGCGGCGCTTGGGTGAGCCGACGCGGCCGGTCTCGCCGACGGAGTACGGCGGGAAGTTGTAGTTGTGCATGTAGCGCTTGCGGGTCTCGGGCGACAGCGTGTCGAGCTGCTGCTCCATGCGCAGCATGTTCAGGGTGGTGACGCCCAGGATCTGCGTCTCGCCCCGCTCGAACAGCGCGGAACCGTGCACCCGCGGGATCGCCTCGACCTCGGCGGCCAGGGTACGGATGTCGGTGACACCGCGGCCGTCGATGCGGACCTTGTCCCGGATGACCCGCTGGCGGACCAGCTTCTTGGTCAGCGAGCGGTAGGCCGCGGAGATCTCCTTCTCGCGGCCCTCGAACTGCGGCAGCAGCTTCTCGGCGGCCAGGTTCTTGACCCGGTCCAGCTCGGCCTCGCGGGCCTGCTTGCCGGCGATGGTCAGCGCCTGCGCGAGCTCGTCGGTGACCGCGTTCTCCAGCGCCTCGAAGACGTCCTCCTGGTAGTCCAGGAAGATCGGGAACTCGGCGGTCGGTTTGGCGGCCTTGGCGGCCAGCTCGGACTGCGCCTTGCAGAGCACCTTGATGAACGGCTTGGCGGCCTCCAGGCCCGCGGCCACGACCTCCTCGGTGGGCGCCTCGGCGCCGCCCTCGACCAGCTTGATCGTCTTTTCGGTGGCCTCGGCCTCGACCATCATGATCGCGACGTCGCCGTCGTCCAGCACCCGGCCCGCGACGACCATGTCGAACACGGCGTCCTCGAGCTCGGTGTGGGTCGGGAACGCCACCCACTGGCCCTTGACCAGGGCGACGCGCACGCCGCCGATGGGCCCGGAGAACGGCAGCCCGGCCAGTTGCGTGGAGCAGGAGGCGGCGTTGATGGCGACCACGTCGTAGAGGTGGTCCGGGTTGAGCGCCATGACCGTGCAGACGACCT
Organism: Streptomyces sp.; assembly: GCF_036524955.1. GTDB lineage: Bacteria > Actinomycetota > Actinomycetes > Streptomycetales > Streptomycetaceae > Actinacidiphila. Next base: position 11,651 of record NZ_DATDBG010000216.1, on the reverse strand, counting down.
GGATCTCGTTGCGCAGGCCCTTGACGAAGGACGGGCGCAGCGGGCGGTCGATCAGCCGACAGGTGAGGATCGCGTCCTCCGAGGGGCGGCCCTCGCGGCGGAAGAAGGAACCGGGGATCCGGCCGGCCGCGTACATGCGCTCCTCGACGTCCACCGTGAGCGGGAAGAAGTCGAAGTGCTCCTTGGGCTGCTTCGAGGCGCTGGTGGCCGACAGCACCATGGTGTCGTCGTCCAGGTAGGCCACGGCGGAACCGGCGGCCTGACGGGCCAGGCGGCCCGTCTCGAAACGGATGGTGCGGGTGCCGAAGGCGCCATTGTCGATCACGGCTTCGGCGTAGTGGGTCTCGTTCTCCACTATGGGGATTCTCCTCGTCCATGCCCGCGGGGCGTTTCCCCTGGCGGGCCATCGGTGGAGGGGCGTCCTGCCGGGGCCGGTCTTCGATCGAAGCCACCGGGGGTGATGCCACCCGGAGGCCACTACCGAGGACCGGCGTAGGCGGCGAATAGGAGGACGCTCCTCCTCATACGTTGTCAACAGGACCATTGCACCAGACGACGCGGGGGTGGCGCACGTCCTGTGCGCACCCCGCTGCCCGGCGCGAAGTCCTCGGTACGGACCGCACACGGACCCCGCCCGCAAGGACCGCGGGACCGCACACGGCGTATATGGCAAAGGGAGCGGCCCCGTCCTGCGGGAACCGCTCCCCTGCACGGCTTGCTAGCGCACGCCCGCCGCGCCGGCCCGGATCCCGAGCCGCTCGCGGAGCTCACGGAAGCGCGTGATGTCCTTCTTGGCCAGGTACTGCAGCAGGCGGCGGCGCTGGCCGACCAGGATCAGCAGACCGCGACGCGAGTGGTGGTCGTGCTTGTGGGTCTTGAGGTGCTCGGTCAGGTCCGAGATCCGGCGGGACAGCAGAGCGACCTGCACCTCCGGGGAACCGGTGTCGCCCTCCTTGGTGCCGAACTCGGCGATGATCTGCTTCTTCGTCTCGACGTCGAGCGACATGGGGACTCCTCAGGGTGTCGATGGCCTCCGAGCGCCCCCGGTCTTCATCGCGGGGGAATCTCAGGTGACTCGCGAGGCTCGGCCACACGGTGTCGAACCCACGTGTGACCGTCACCCAGAGTACCAGCCCCCATCGGCGTTATTACCACCGGGTCATCTGCCGCCGCAGCCGCCCGAACGCGGTGGCCCCCTGCCCGCTCGCCACCGCCGACTCCACATGCGACTTGATCAACTCGGCGCACTCGCGCGGGGATGCCGTACCGGTGTCGCACTCGATGTCGTACACACCGTGCGCGTGCACCTTTCCGTACTGGGACGCGGCCAGGCCTGGCGGACGGTCACCACGGTCGCGCTCCCGGCGTTCGAGTTCGGCGAGCGGGCAGTGGACGCCGACCAGGAACACCTCGAGGCCGGCCAGGACGGTCAGGCAGTCGTCGAGCCGCCACGGCTCGCTCAGCACGTGGTCGACGACGAGGTCGTTCCCGGCTGCGGCCATGCCGGCGACGGCGCGGTGGTACCCCATCCGGGTGCGCTTGAGTACCCGGTCGAGAGCGGCGGGCGCGATCTCCTTCCGGGCTCGCATCGCGTTGATGCCGTCGACGGCCAGGTGGAAGTACGGGTCGCCGTCGAGGATGCCGAGCAGTTCGCGGGCGATGCTGGATTTGCCGGAACTGGACGTGCCGTTGAGGAAGATGATCCGGCCGGGGCGCACGCAGGAGACCGTACCGGGGGCGTGTCCGCGCGGGGGCGGCGGGAGTTGAGGGAGGGCGGTGCAAAGGTCGGGTGGAAGGGGGCTCGGGGTGGGAGCGGGCCTGACATCGAGGACGTAACGGCGATTAGTCTTGCCCTGAGCGGGGACGGGGGACCCCTCGTGAGGCGCTTGGGAACATGCGCCGCACGGCGGTTGAGCGCAGCAGACCAGGAGGCATTGTGAGCAGCGATCGGGACGAGAACCGCGTGGCCGGGGCCGCCCCTGTCGATGACCCGTCGGAGGCGGACCGCACCGGGGACCACACCGGTGAGTTCAGCCTCGGACCGCGGTTGCCCGCCTGGTACATGCAGGACGCGGGGTCCTCGGCGGAGGAGGACGGCGCGGCGGCGGATGCGGCTCAGTCGCCGGAACCGGCTGATGCGGCGGGGGCGTTGGGCGCGTTCGGCTCCTCGGAGTCCGCGTACTCCGTCGCGCCGGAGTCGTCCGGGACGTCGGCGTCGGACGGGGCGGGGCGACCTGAGCGGGCCGCCGGTGCCGGGTCGGCGGGGGGCGCGGCGGCCTGGGAGCCCGTCAGGTCCTCCGCGTTCGGGGCTTCCACGGCGTCGGACTCGTGGGCGTCGTCCGCGTCGTCCGCTGCCTCGTCGGGTTCGTCGTCCGCGGCTTCGGAGTCCTCGGCGTCCTCGTGGTCGGCCGTGGCCGTGCCGTCGTTCCCGTTGCCGAAGCCGGCGGAGCCCGAGCGGGGGTCCGGGCCGGCTGAGGAACCGGCGGCTTCGGAACCGGCCGCGGAGAGCGAGCGGCCCGGGTCCGCGCTGTCCGTGCCGGGTCCGGTTCCGCGGCCCGGGACGGCGGAACCGGACCCGGTACCGGAGCGAGAGCCGGAGGATCGGCCGTGGCCGGGTTCGGCGACGTCGCTGCCCGCGATTCCGCTGCCGAAGCCGGCGGAGCCCGAGCGGGGGTCCGGGCCGGAGCGTGCGGAGGACAGCGACCGGGAGCCGTCGTCCGAGGCGCCCGGGAAGGGGTTCCCGTCGTTGGGGCCCTCCTCGGCCGGTGAGCCGACGGACGCGCCACGGCACGACAACACGCTGCGGTTCTCGGCAGCCGACCTGCGCCGGGAGATCGAGGAACGCACCGCGGCCGAGGCGGAGATTGGGGAACCGGAGGACGGCGGACCCGCGGCGGACGGGCCCGCTCCGGAGGACGCGAAGCCCGCCACGCGCGCGCCGGTGTGGACTCCGCTGCCGCCGGCGCCCGCGGACGCCGGTCCGTGGGCCCCGGCCGCGCCGCGGAGCCCGGTCCCGCCGCTGCCCCCGCAGTTCGAGCGCGCGGAAACCCCGGAAGCGCCCCACGCCCCGTACCCCGCACCGCCCACCGACGCGAGGCCGCCGCTTCACCCCGGATACCCCGCCGCCGACGAGCCTGCCCGCGCCCCCCTCCACCCGGGCATCCCCAACCCGCCCGCCCCGCAGACCGGCCAGCCCTTTCCCCCAACCCCGGCCGATCCGCCCCGGCCCCCCGCCCCGCAGCAGGACCACGCCTTCCCGCCGTCCGCGGACCGGCCCCTCACCCCGAGCGGCTACGGCCCCCCGCAGCCCGCCGACCGCCTCCCGGCGCCCACCGGATACGGGTTCCCGCAGCCGAACCAGCCCCAGCCCGCAGCCCCGGGGGCACCCCAGCCCACCGACCGGCAGCCCGCACCGGGCGGCTACGGCCCCCCGCAGCCCGCCCAGCCGCAGGCACCGGCTGCGGAGCCCGCGCAGCCCGTCGACCGCCTGCCCGGGTCCGCGGGGTACGGGTTTCCCCAGGCCGGGGGGCCGGTGCCGTCGGGGCTGCCACAGGCGCCGCTCGGGGCCGGGGGGCAGCAGGGGGGCGCGCCGGTCGTGCCATCGCAACCGCAGCCCGCACCCGCACCCGCACCCGCACCCGGTGTCGTACCCACCGGACCTCCGCGCGATCCCGCCGCACCCGGCGTCGTACCGCAGGCACAAGCGCACCCCCCGGCACCGGCCCAGCCGCAACCGCAGTTGTCCGCGGCGCCCGTCAACCCCGGGCAGCCGCCGACCGGTTACGGGTTCCCGCAGCCCGGTCAGCCGCAACCGCAGCCCGAGGCCGGGCCGTTGCAGCCACTGCCCGCGCAGGGCGGGTACGGGTTCCCGCAGCCAGGGCAACCGGGCCGGCCGGGCCAGCCCGCCCCGCAGGACCCGAGCGCACAGGCCCAGCCGCAGGCGGCCCCGTACGGCGGTCCCGTCGACCCGCGGGCCGGCGGGTGGCCCACCGTGACGCCGGACCAGCGGCAGCGCACCTCGCAGGGGGGTGCGCCACTCGGGTACACCGCGGCCGTCGAACTCAGCTCCGACCGGCTGCTGCGCAATCAGCCGAGGCCGAGGAGAACGGGAGGGAACGCTCAGCCGTCCCGTTTCAAGATCGGCGGCAAGAAGGAGGAGGCGGAGCGGCGGCGCAAGCTGGAGCTGATCCGTACGCCCGTGCTGTCCTGCTACCGGATCGCCGTGATCAGCCTGAAGGGCGGGGTCGGCAAGACCACGACCACCACCGCGCTCGGAGCGACGCTGGCCAGCGAGCGGCAGGACAAGATCCTGGCGATCGACGCGAACCCGGACGCCGGCACGCTGGGCCGCCGGGTGCGGCGGGAGACCGGCGCGACCATCCGTGACCTTGTCCAGGCGATCCCGTATCTGCACAGCTACATGGACATCCGCCGGTTCACCTCGCAGGCGCCGTCGGGCCTGGAGATCGTCGCGAACGACGTGGACCCCGCGGTGTCCACGGCCTTCAACGACGAGGACTACCGGCGGGTGATCGACGTGCTGGGCCGCCAGTACCCGGTGATCCTCACCGACTCCGGCACGGGTCTGCTCTACAGCGCGATGCGCGGCGTCCTCGACCTGGCCGACCAGCTGATCATCGTGTCCACGCCGTCGGTGGACGGTGCGTCCAGCGCGAGCACCACGCTGGACTGGCTGTCCGCGCACGGCTACGCCGAACTCGTGCAGCGCAGCATCACCGTGATCTCGGGTGTCCGGGAGACCGGCAAGATGATCAAGATCGAGGACATCGTCGCCCACTTCCAGACCCGGTGCCGGGGCGTCCAGGTCGTGCCGTTCGACGAGCACCTGGCGGCGGGCGCGGAGGTCGACCTGGACCTGATGCGGCCGAAGACCCGGGAGGCGTACTTCAGCCTGTCCGCGATGGTCGCCGAGGACTTCATCCGGGCGCAGCAGGCGCAGGGGCTGTGGACCAGGGACGGGGGCAACCCGCCGCCGGTGCAGGCACCGCCGCTGCCGGGTCAGTACGCGGCCCCGGGCATGTACGGGGGCGCGCCGACCGGTTACCCCCCGCCACCCCAGCAGGGCGGCTACCCGGCCCCCGACCAGCCGGGGCAGCCCGGGTACCCGGGCTGGCCGATGCAGCCCGGCCAGGTCCCGCCGGGCCAGTACGGGGCGCCGCCACCGCAGGCCCCGCAGCCCTACCCGCCGGCCCAGCACGGCTCGGCCCCGCAGCCCTTCCAGCCGCAGTCGCCGCAGCCCCAGGCACCCCAGCCGCAACAGGGCTGGCCGCAACAGCCGCCGCCACCGCAGCCGGCCCAGGACCAGCAGAGCTACGGTCATCCCCCGCAGGACCAGCAGGGTTACGGCTACCCGCCGCCACCCCCGCCGCAGCAGTAGCGGCGCCCCGCCCGCGTCCTCGCACCCCCGGGAGGCCGCCGCCGCGACCGTCCGCGGCGTCGGCCTCCGGCGCACCCGCCCCCGGGGTCCGCAAGGCGAGGCCGGACCCCGTCGCCCCGTCGCTCCGCTCCCGCAGCAGGTCCGCCTGCCGTGGTGCCGTGCGTACTCCGCGATCAGTCCCACAGACCGTGAACGCCGCGCGCGCTCAGCCAGGACCGCGCGCACCGGCCCGGACGGAGCCGGAGCCCGCCGGGGCTGTTCCTCGTGTCCGGATCCCGGCCGGTACGGGTCCCGCGGTTCGCCGCGCCCCCGCAGGGCGCCGGCTCCGGCTACTGACCTGCCGCGTCCACCAGTTCACGCGCTCGCTTCACGTCGTCCGCCATCCGTTCGAGCAGTGCCTCGATCGTGTCGAACTTCTGCATGCCGCGCAGGTAGGCCAGGAAGTCGACCGCGACGTGCAGCCCGTAGAGGTCGAGATCCACCCGGTCGATCGCGTACGCCTCGACCGTACGGGCCGTGCCGTCGAACGTCGGGTTGGTGCCGATCGAGATCGCCGCGGGCATGGCCTCGTCGTCGACGTGCAGCCAACCCGCGTAGACACCGTCCGCGGGGATCGCGGTGTGCGGCAGCGTCTCCACGTTGGCCGTGGGGTAGCCGAGTTCGCGACCGCGCTGGGCGCCGCGCACCACCACGCCCTCGACCCGGTGCGGACGGCCGAGCACCTCCGCGGCGGCCTCGACGTCGCCCTGGGCGACCAGACGCCGGGTCAGGGTGGAGGAGAAGGGTTCACCGCCGCCGGCCTCGCCGCGCATGAAGAGGTCGACGACCTCGAGCTCGTAGTCGTGCTTCTGGCCGAGCTCGGAGAGGAACTCCACGTCCCCCGCCGCCTTGTGGCCGAAGCGGAAGTTCGGGCCCTCGACCACGTACTTGGCGTGCAGCCCGTCGACCAGCACGACCTTGACGAACTCGCTGGGCGACAGCTTCGAGAACTCGCTGGTGAAGGGCAGGATCAGCAGCGCGTCCACGCCGAGCGCCGCGACCAGCTCGGCCCGCCGGTGGTGCGCGGACAGCAGCGGCGGGTGGCTGCCGGGCCGGACGACCTCGGTCGGGTGCGGGTCGAAGGTGACCACGACCGTGGGCAGCCCGAGCGCGCGGCCCCTGGTCACCGCCCGCCGCATGATGAGCTGGTGGCCCCGGTGCACTCCGTCGTACGAGCCGATAGTGACGACGCTGCGTCCCCAGTCATCTGGAACGTCCTCCAAGCCCCGCCAGCGCTGCACCTTGACGCTCCGCTTCTTCACCGAATCACTGACCTGTCGTCCTGCAGGTCCAAGCCTGCCATGCCGGTGCGCGGCGCTGTCCACCGGCACGGTCCGCGCGCCCGCCGCCGGCTTTCCGACCTGCGGCGCCCGTACGAAATGTGATGACGGCCGCGGACCCCGCGCGTACTCGCGGGCCCGGCCGCCCCGGTTACGGGCGCGACTTTAGCCCGGCCCGGGCGGCCCGCGCCATCCCATCCGGTGAAGGAAGCGCCACAACGAGGCCGTGATCCCGCCGGGGCGCGACGAAGAGGCGGCTGATCGCGCGGATCACGGCGGGCGGCCGGCCGCGGTCGCCGCGTGAGACGCCGAGCACGGAGGAGATTTGTTCGACTGACGGCGGTACGACGGCACGCCGTACCCGGCGGGAGCGGGGTCACCCGGTGTGCTCGCGGGTGTCGCGGCCGGCCCCGAAGTGCGGAGGGTGGGGGGCGAGTTCGACGACGCGGCGGTCGAAGCGGGCGGCGCCTTCGGGGGTGCGGCCGCGCAGCAGGTCCAGGGGTGGACCAGGCCGTGGGTGAGGACGGGTTGCCTGCGCGAGCACGTCCCCCGGGGGCTGTTGGAGGTCGTCGGCGGCGAAGTGCCGCGGCGCGGCGGGCAGATGACCTGGTCACGTCGTCGGGCCGCGAACCAGCGGGCCGAGCACGGCGTCGTGTCCGCGTGCAGTCATTCGGGGCGGGCGAGGATGGCGAGCGCGGCATACCGCGGCGGTTCGCGGTCGGGCTCCGCAGCAGTCCGCGGTCGGCCTCCGACCGTACGAAGGGGCGGCGCGGCGGCCGTACGTGCGGCCGCGGCATGCGGTCGGGGGCACGGGTCGTGCGCCCGGCAGTGGCGAGGCGGCGTACGGCCGCGATTTCGTCCTCGGCGAGGGAAAATGCCCCGTTTCGCCCCTGTTCGACGGTGAACGCCTGATGATCCCGCCTGGATCACGGGACGAGAGCGCCCCCGTGCGACCCCCCGTTCACTCCGAGCGCCCGTCCGTGGGGGTGATTTCCGGGTGCCGGATGGACAAGGACAGGTCAGGGGATCGGAGGGGATCGTGTAGCGGGAGCGCTCAGGGGACAGGCGGTCCCGCTACACGGCGTACCGCCGGGCCGGGCGGCAGGGCCACTGCCGTACGCGTCCGGCGACCGCACGTTGGCCCGCGATCGCCCCGGCCGACGACGACCCCGTCTACTGCCCGAAGCCCGCCACGATCCTCGCCTGCCCCTGCTTCTCCTCGACCAGTGCGAGGAACCGCCCGTCAGGCCCGAAGACCGCGTTCGGCCCGTCCGCCAGGGCCGGTGCCTTGATCCGTACGCCGTGGCCCAGCAGCCGAGCCTGTTCGGCGTCCACGTCCCAGCGCGGGAAGGCCGCGTCCGCCGCCTGCTCGATCGGCAGGACGGCGAAGGACTCCTCCAGCTGCTCCAGGGTACGGGCGACGCCGAGTCCGTACGGGCCGACGCGCGTGCGGCGCAGTGCGGTCAGGTGCCCCCCGACGCCCAGCCCGGCGCCGAGGTCACGGGCGAGCGCGCGGATGTACGTACCGGAGGAGCAGACCACCGTGACGTCCAGGTCCACGACGTCCGGCACGTCGGCGGGGACGCGCATGGCCTGGACGGTGAAGGAGGAGACCGTCACCGGCCGGGCGGCCAGTTCGAACTCCTCGCCCTCCCGGACCCGGGTGTACGACCTGACCCCGTTCACCTTGATCGCGCTCACCTTGGAGGGCACCTGACGGATGGACCCGGTCAGCGCGGCGATGCCGGCGTCCACCGCCTCCCGGGTGACGCCGGTGGCGGGGACCTGTGCGGTGACCTCGCCCTCCGCGTCGTCGGTGACCGTGGTCCGGCCGAGCCGGATGGTGGCCGCGTACTCCTTCTCGGTCAGGGCCAGGTGCCCGAGCAGGCGGGTGGCCTTCTCCACACCGATGACCAGCACGCCGGTCGCCATCGGGTCGAGGGTGCCCGCGTGCCCGACCCGCCGGGTCCTGGCGAGCCGCCGCAGCCGTGAAACCACCCCGTGCGAGGTGAGCCCGCCCGGCTTGTCCACGACGACCAGCCCCGACGGACTCTCAGACGTGCGTGTCATGCCGGCGACGTACCGTCCTCGCTGTCCAGCGCGTCCTCGTCCTCGGCCGGCTTGCGGTACGGGTCGGCGTCCCCCGCGTACTGCGCGTCCGTGGCGGCCTTGCGGACCTCCTCGTCGGCCGCGCGGGCCTTGGCGAGCAGGTCGTCGATGGTGCGGGCGTTGTCCGGGAGAGCGTCGGCGACGAAGGCGAGCGTCGGGGTGAAGCGCACCCCGGTCTGCCGGCCGACCTCGGAGCGCAGCACGCCCTTGGCGCTCTCCAGCGCGGCGGCGGAGGCGGCGCGTTCCTCGTCGTCGCCGTAGACCGTGTAAAAGACCGTCGCCTCCCGCAGGTCACCGGTGACCCGGGTGTCGGTGATCGTCACGTAGCCCAGCCGGGGGTCCTTGATCCGCCGTTGCAGGGTCTCCGCGACCACGACCCGGATGCGGTCCGCCAGCTTGCGCGCCCGCGCGGTGTCGGTCATCGTCTTCTTCTCTCTGTCTTCACTGTTTCGGGTCGTTCGGTCACTCGTCGCCGCCGTGGATGCGCTGCCGTACCGACAGCAGATCCACCTCCGGCCGGGCGGCCATCCAGCGCTCGCACCGGTCGAGTACGTCCTTGATGTGCGCGAGATTCCCGGACACCACCGCGATTCCTATCTCCGCCCTGCGATAGAGGTCCTGCTCGCCGGTCTCGGCCGCGCTGACCGCGAACTTCCGCTGCAACTCGGCGACGATCGGGCGGACGACGGACCTCTTCTCCTTCAGCGACCGTACGTCACCGAGGAGCAGGTCGAAGCACAACGTGCCTGCGTACATGGGAATGACGGTACAGGCGACGACCGGGGCCGATCGACGGAATTTACTCCGCCGACCGGCCCCGGCTCACCGGCGCACCGGGTCAGCCGCGGGGCTTCTCCCGCATCTCGTACGTCGCGATGACGTCGTCGATCTTGATGTCGTTGTAGTTGCCGAGGTTGATACCGCCCTCGTAACCCTCACGAATCTCGGTGACGTCGTCCTTGAAGCGGCGCAGGCCCTCGATGGTGAGGTTCTCCGCGACGACCTTGCCGTCACGCAGCAGCCGGGCCTTGGTGTTGCGCCGGACCTCGCCGGAGCGGACCAGCACACCTGCGATGTTGCCGAGCTTGGAGGAGCGGAACACCTCGCGGATCTCGGCGGTGCCGAGCTCCACCTCCTCGTACTCCGGCTTGAGCATGCCCTTGAGGGCCGCCTCGATCTCCTCGATGGCCTGGTAGATCACCGAGTAGTACCGGACGTCCACACCCTCGCGCTCGGCCATCTGCGTGGCACGCCCGGCGGCGCGCACGTTGAAGCCGATCACGATGGCGTCGGAGCCGGTCGCCAGGTCGATGTCCGACTCGGTGACCGCACCCACGCCGCGGTGCAGCACGCGGATGTCGACCTCCTCGCCGACGTCGAGCTGCATGAGCGAGGACTCCAGGGCCTCGACCGAACCGGACGCGTCGCCCTTGATGATGAGGTTGAGTTCCTGCACCTCACCGGCCTTGAGCGCCTCGTCCAGGTTCTCCAGCGAGAACCTGCGGCCCTTGCGGGCGAACGCCGCGTTCCGCTCGCGGGCGGCCCGCTTCTCGGCGATCTGCCGGGCGGTGCGGTCCTCGTCCACGACGAGGAAGTTGTCACCGGCACCGGGCACGTTGGTCAGACCGAGGACGAGGACCGGAGTCGACGGGGTCGCCTCCTCCACGTTCTCGCCCTTGTCGTCGAGCATCGCCCGGACGCGGCCGTACGCGTCGCCGACCACCATGGTGTCGCCGACCCGCAGGGTGCCGCGCTGGACCAGGACGGTCGCCACCGCGCCGCGACCGCGGTCGAGGTGCGCCTCGATCGCGATGCCCTGCGCGTCCTGCTCCGGGTTGGCCCGCAGGTCGAGCGAGGCGTCCGCGGTGAGGACCACGGCCTCCAGCAGGCTGTCGATGTGCAGGCCCTGCTTGGCGGAGATGTCGACGAACATGGTGTCGCCGCCGTACTCCTCGGCCACCAGCCCGAACTCGGTGAGCTGACCGCGCACCTTGACCGGGTCGGCGCCCTCGACGTCGATCTTGTTGACCGCCACCACGATCGGCACGTCGGCCGCCTTGGCGTGGTTCAGCGCCTCGATCGTCTGCGGCATCACGCCGTCGTTCGCCGCGACCACCAGGATCGCGATGTCGGTGGACTTCGCACCACGGGCACGCATGGCGGTGAACGCCTCGTGACCGGGGGTGTCGATGAAGGTGATGCGGCGCTCTTCGCCGTTGACCTCCGTCGCCACCTGGTAGGCGCCGATGTGCTGGGTGATGCCGCCGGCCTCGCCCGCGACCACGTTGGTCTTGCGGATCGCGTCGAGCAGGCGGGTCTTGCCGTGGTCGACGTGACCCATCACGGTCACCACCGGCGGCCTCGGCACGAGGGCTTCCTCGCCGCCCTCGTCCTCGCCGAACTCGATGTCGAAGGACTCGAGCAGCTCGCGGTCCTCCTCCTCCGGGCTGACGATCTCCAGCACGTAGTTCATCTCGTCGGCGAGCAGCTCCAGGGTGGAGTCGGACACCGACTGGGTGGCGGTGACCATCTCACCGAGGTTGAGCATCACCTGGACGAGCGACGCCGGGTTGGCGTTGATCTTCTCGGCGAAGTCGGTGAGCGAGGCGCCGCGCGACAGGCGCACGGTCTGACCGTTGCCGCGGGGCAGCAGCACGCCGCCCACGGACGGGGCCTGCATGGCCTCGTACTCCTGGCGCCGCTGCCGCTTGCTCTTACGGCCGCGCGCCGGACGGCCACCGGGACCACGGCCGAACGCACCCTGCGTGCCGCCACGGCCGCCCGGACCGCCCGGACGCCCGCCGAAACCGCCGGGACGCGGACCG